>CAZCEE010000436.1:0-2163 GCA_964497165.1 uncultured Schumannella sp.
GCTCTTGCAGGCTGCGCATCAGTTCGATCTTGCATGCGAACGCTGGCGCGATCTGTACCGCGCGGCAATGGCGCAGCGAGAGCAGTTGAACCGGACCATCGGGGATGCTTCACGGAGTGCCGCGGACAAAGACAAGGCTGCGTCGACCGCGGGGAACGTAGCTCACGGCCCCCCGAGCATCATCAGCCCTCCCGGCTGAGCGCATGATCGTAGATACAAGGACTCAGTGAGTGCGGTGGCCGGCGCCCGCCGGCCACCCACCACATGCCGCTACGGACCCGTGAGGTCGCCCTCCATCTGATTGTTCACTTCGCATGTGGCCGACCGATCAAAGCCCTGCTGGCCATTGCAAACGTCGAAGGCACCTGGGTCTCCGAAGAAAGCGTCACCAAAGAGCTGGTCGTCGCCCTTACCGCCGAGCAGCACGTCATTCCCGAAGTTCCCTACCAGGAAGTCGTCCCCGTCACCGCCGTGGACTACGTCGTGACCGGGACCGCCGAACAGGTCGTCGACGCCGTCGTCCCCGAAGACGTTGTCGTCGCCCATCTGCCCGGTGGCGAAGTCGTTGCCGTCGCCGCCTCTGAGCTGGTCTTTTCCGCCCTCGCCCGCGAGCCCGTCATCACCCTCGCTGCCGAGGATGACGTCGTCGCCGCCGGGTACGTCAAACCCTGCGGGAAACCCGAGGCGGAACGTGTCGCCCGTGTCGCCGAGGATGAAGTCGTTCCCATTACCGCCGTCGATCCAGTCGTCGCCAAGGCCGCCGCAGATCAGGTCATTGCCGCCGAGGCCCCAGATCCGGTCGTTCCCGCCGAGCCCCGCGATGACGTCCCGGCCCTCGGTGCCGCGGATCACGTCGTCGCCCTCTGTGCCCATGATCGTGACGGTCATCTCGATGACCCCGCGGGCGGGCGGTGGCGACGGCTGCGGGCACGTCACTGTCACGGCTGCCGCTCCATTCGACGCCATATGGGTAAGTGCAAGCACCATCGCGAGAACCATCAATCGGAACATGTATCCCTCCCCCTGAGCTACACCCGGAACTCTACGCCTCGACCTCGCCCACCGCCTGTTCGGTTGGTTGCGCAGGGATGAGCGCGAACGAAAGGGCCGCGGCGAGCGCGCTGAGCGCGACGGCACTGAAGAACGCAGCCTCGAGCGATATCGGGGCCACCGCGCCACCGAGCGCCGAGCCGATCGGGAACCGATGAAGTTGAACGACATCGAGACCGCGAACGCCCGGCCGAGCCATGCCGGATCGGTGCGGCGCTGTCTCAGGGTGAAGAGGACGACGTCGAACGGGCCGGTGGCAAGTCCGATGAGCGCCATGGCGAGAGCCGCGAACAGGAGATTCGGCGAGAGAATCACGAGGCCGTAGCCAAGACCCGTGAAGATCATGGCGCCGGCAAGGAGGGGCCGCTCGCGACCCTCGGTCCGGGTGCGACCTACGACGAGGACCGAGACCGCGGCGGTTACGCCCATGAGAGCAAAGAGTTGACCGACCTGCGCGGCGCTCCCGCCGAGACGCGAGAGCACGAGCACCGGGAGTCCGATGAAGAACAGCCCGTTCGCGACGTTCACGGTCGACACCGAGATGCCGAGGCCCCGCAGCGACGTGTTGCGCGACGTGTACACGAGCCCCGCCCAGGCGTCGGCCATCAACCCGCCGTGCGGGACGCGACCGAGCGGATCGCGCAGCGGGACCGTGATGATCGCCGCGAGCGCGTAGAGAGCCGAGGTCTACTCTGCGACACCGGAGGCGCAGCGCGCGAGTCGTGAGATCCCACCGTGTCTCGAGCTGTGCGGCGCGCCGCTGGCGTTGATGACCGACAACGGCTCGCCCTTCGTGGTGTGGATGCCCGGTATGCCCACCAAGTTCGGCAAGACGCTGCGCGAGCTTGAGATCCGGCACATCCGGACCCAGATCAACTCTCGAGCACCTGGAGTCGTGGCTGGCGGAGCTGCTGGCCGCCGCTTGAGTCTCAGCGACGGCCTCGAACTACACCTAGTCCAACCGGAACAGTCGGTAGGCCAGGACGAATGAGACCGCCGCCCACACGACAAGACCCAGGATCTGGCCGCTCACATCAGCGAGCGTCGCTCCTGTCGTGGCGATGTCGCGGAGCGCGTCGTTCAGGAATGTCAGCGGCAGGTAGTCGGCGATCG
>CAZCEE010000437.1:0-2144 GCA_964497165.1 uncultured Schumannella sp.
CTCAGCACGAGTCGCGGCTCGCCACCGTGCGGGCCGAGCTCGGCACCGAGCTCGCATCCGCCCAGGCGACTCTCGCCGGGCTGCGGGAACAACTCGGCAGCGCGCAAGACCAGTACCGCGACCTCATGGACCGCACCCGCAGCGAAGCCGAGCAACGCGCAGAGGCCGAACGCGCCGAGAGCAAGGTGCTGCAGGCCCTCGCTCCGGTGAAGGAGTCGCTCACCTCGATGCAGCAGAAGGTCACCGACCTCGAGCAGCAGCGCAGTGTGCAGCACGGCGAACTCGCTCAGCAGCTCAAGAGCGCCGTCGAATCCGAGGAGCGCCTGCGCACGACCGCCGAGTCGCTCGCCTCCGCGCTCAAGAACAACGCGACCCGCGGTGTCTGGGGCGAGACCCAGCTGCGCGCGGTTGTGGAGTCCGCCGGCATGATGGAGCACGTCAACTTCGACGTGCAGTCGAGCATCAAGATCGACAGCCGCACCTCGCGCCCCGACATGGTCGTCACCCTCCCCGGCGGCAAGAGCATTGCGGTCGACGCGAAGGTTCCCTTCAACGCCTACCTCGACGCCGCCGCGATCCTGCCGACCGCGAACGACGCCGAACTCGCCCGCCGCGAGACGCTGATGAAGCAGCACGTCAAGGCCGTGCGCGACCACATCGTCGCCCTCGGCGCGCGGTCGTACTGGGACGGCCTCGACTCGAGCCCCGAGATGGTGATCGCGTTCATCCCGAGCGAGTCGCTGCTCTCCGCCGCACTCGAAGCCGACCCGTCGGTGATGGAGTTCGCGTTCAGCAAGCACGTCGCCCTCGCCTCGCCGGTCACCCTGTTCTCGGTGCTCAAGGCCGTCGCGGTGAGCTGGCGTCACGAGGTCGTCACCCAGGAAGCCAAGACGCTGTTCGACGTGAGCCGCGAACTGTACGGCCGACTCACCACCCTCGCCACGCACGTCGACAAGCTCGGGCGCACCATCGAGCGCAGCGTGAAGGACTACAACACGTTCGTCGGATCCTTCGAGCGCCAGGTGCTGCCGTCGGCCCGGCGCATCAGCCAGCTCGACTCCTCGAAGCTGCTGCCGCCGCTGGCCGAGATCGACGAGACGACGCGCGAGCTGACGGCATCCGACCTCACCGCGGTGCTCGAAAACACCGTCCTCGACGAGTTCGCCGCGCTCGACGAGACCGGCATCGCGCGGCCCGAGCTCGACCCGGACCTCGCGACCCTCGACGGGCTCGAGGCGCCGATCCCGATCAAGAAGCCGAAGACGGCCTAGCCCACCCGGGTCTCCTCGGCGGCCACCTCTTCCGCCTCGGCGGGGGCGGCGAACTGCGCCTCGTACAGGCGGGAGTACGCGCCGTCTGCGGCGATCAGCTCGTCGTGCGTGCCCGTCTCGACGATCGACCCGGCCTCCATCACGAGGATGAGGTCGGCATCCCGGATCGTCGAGAGGCGGTGGGCGATCACGAATGACGTACGCGAGCGGCGCAGCTCCCGCATGGCACGCTGCACGAGCACCTCGGTGCGCGTGTCGACCGAGGAGGTCGCTTCGTCGAGGATGAGCAACTCCGGCCCGGCGAGGAACGCCCGCGCGATCGTGATGAGCTGCTTCTCACCCGCCGAGACGTTGGCGCCTTCGTCGTCGAGCACGGTGTCGTAGCCGTCGGGCAGGGCGTGCACGAAGCGGTCGACGTAGGCAGCCTGTGCCGCCTCGAGGATTTCCTCGGCGGTGGCGTCCGGCCGCCCGTACGCGATGTTGTCGCGGATGGTGCCCTTGAACAGCCAGGTGTCTTGCAACACCATGCCGGTGCGTGCGCGCAGGTCGTCGCGCGTCATCGTGGCGATGTCGACACCGTCGAGCGTGATGCGCCCGCCGTCCAGCTCGTAGAAGCGCATGATGAGGTTCACGAGCGTCGTCTTTCCGGCACCCGTCGGGCCGACGATCGCGACGGTGCTGCCCGGCTCGGCGACGAGCGAGAGGTCGGCGATCAACGGCGTCTCGGGGGCGTAGCTGAAGGACGCGTGCTCGAAGGCGAGTCGCCCGGCCGTCGCGGGGGGCGACACCGGCTCGGTCGGATCGGCCGACTGCTCTTCGGCATCGAGCAGCTCATAGACCCACTCGGCGCTCGCGACGCCCGACTGCAACAGA
>CAZCEE010000438.1:0-2135 GCA_964497165.1 uncultured Schumannella sp.
GTCGTGCTCGCCGACTCGCTCACCATGGAGGCGCAGGCGGTCGAAGTCGACCCCACGCTCGTCTCGTTCGCGGAGCGCGACGCCTGGAGCGTCACCTCGTGGGCCGAGATGCTGCGTCTGCGCTACGGCAACCGCAGCTTCGACTACACCGTCGGAACCGGCCCGATCCGCTGGCCCTTCCCGTATGCGGTGCCGATCTCGAGCGGGTTCGGCGACCGAGCGGCCCCGTGCCGCGGCTGCTCGACCGCGCACTCCGGCATCGACTTCAACCCCGGGTGGGGCGCAGCGATCTTCGCGATCGCCGACGGCGTCGTGTACGAGCACGGCGAGGGCGGCTCGAGCTGGGGCAACTACGTCATCATCCAACACACCATCGACGGGCAGACCGTGTACAGCGGGTACGCGCACATGCAGAGCGGATCTTCTCCGCTCGTGGTGGGCGAAGTGATCAAGGTCGGGGACTTCGTCGGGCTCGTCGGCGCGACCGGCCAGGCGACGGGCGCGCACCTGCACTTCACGATCTCGCTCGAAGAGCCGATGCACTACGTCGACCCGTACACGTACCTCAAGACCTACGCGAGCTGACCCACTCGCTGCGGTCTAGCTGAGCCAGACCGTGGTGTCGCCAGGCAGCACACCGTCGCCGACCGGTCCGCTCGCGACGACGATCTCGCCGACGGGCAGCGGCACGGGCGTGGCGCCGGTGTTGGCGATGACGGTGAGGCCGCCGTTGCGGAGGGTGAGCACGTCGGGGCCGGCATCCAGCCATTCGATGTCGCCCGCGCCGAGCCCGTGCTCCCGCCGGGCGGCGAGTGCTGTGCGGTAGAACTCGAGTGTCGAACCGGGCACGCCGCGTTGTCCGTCGCGGGCGAACGACCCCCATGCTTCGGGCTGCGGCAGCCAGCTGGCGCCGGTCGGGCTGAAACCGGCCGCGGGCGCGTCGGCCTCCCACGGGATCGGCACACGGCATCCGTCTCGGCCGTAGAGCTTGCCGTCGGTGCGGGCGAAGGTCGGGTCTTGGCGGGCCGCGTCGGGGAGGTCGACGACCTCGGGCAGGCCGAGCTCCTCGCCCTGATAGACGTATGCGGAGCCGGGCAGCGCGAGCATGAACGCGGTGGCCGCGCGTCCCCGACGCAGGCCGACCACCTCGTCGGGATGCCGCGCTGACCGCGGGCCGATCCCCTCGCCCTGCGGAGGCGCTGGGGTGAGCGCGAGCCGCGAGGTGTGGCGGATGACGTCGTGGTTGGAGAGCACCCAGGTGCTGGGGGCGCCGACGGCGCCGAACGCCTCGATCGACTCGTCGACGATCGACCGCAGCGCGACGGCCTGCCACGGGGTCTCGAGGTAGCCGAAGTTGAACGCCTGGTGCATCTCGTCGGGGCGCACCCAGCGGGCCATCTTGCTGAGCGGGGCGACCCAAGCTTCGGCGATCAGCACGCGTTCGCCGTCGTAGCCGTCGAGCACGCGGCGCCACTCGCGGTAGATCTCGTGCACGCCCTCCTGCGCCCAGTACGGCACGTCGAGTTCGTCGCCGCCCATGCTGCCACCGTCGGGGTCGGGCGTGTAGTCGGGCAGGTCTTCAACCTTGATCATGCCGTGGGCCACGTCGACCCGGAATCCGTCGACGCCGCGGTCGAGCCAGAACCGCAGGATCTCGCGGAACCGGTCGTGCACCCAGGGGTTGCTCCAGTCGAGGTCGGGTTGTGAGGAGTCGAAGAGGTGCAGGTACCACGACCCGGGGGTCCCGTCGGCTTCGGTGATGCGGGTCCACGCGGGGCCGCCGAACACCGACAGCCAGTTGTTCGGGGGCAGCTCGCCGGCTGCGCCGCGGCCATCGCGGAAAAGGTAGCGCGCTCGTTCGGGCGAGTCCGGCCCGGCGGCGAGTGCCTCCTGAAACCACACGTGCTCGCTCGACGAATGGTTGGGAACGAGGTCGACGACGATCCGCAGGCCGAGGTCGTGGGCACGCACGAGGAGCGCATCGAAGTCGGCGAGGGTGCCGAAGAGCGGGTCGACGTCGCAATAGTCGGCGACGTCGTAGCCCGCGTCGCGTTGCGGTGAGGTCATGAACGGCGACAACCAGACGGCATCCACTCCCAGCTCGGCGAGGGAGTCGAGGCGACGAGTGATGCCGG
>CAZCEE010000439.1:0-2127 GCA_964497165.1 uncultured Schumannella sp.
GTCATCGCCGCTACCGGAGAGCAAGTCACCATAGGTCTTCTCGCAGTGGCGCTGCATGCCCAGGGGATAAAGGCGAAGAGTTACACGGGCGCTCAAGTGCGCGTGCTCACCGACAGTGCCTTCAACAAGGCGCGCATCCAAGGCATCGATGAACAACGGCTGCGTGCCGACCTCGCCCTCGGTATCGTGCCGGTCGTGGCCGGGTTTCAGGGCATCGACGACCACGGAAATATCACCACCTTGGGGCGCGGCGGTTCCGATACTTCGGCCGTCGCGCTCGCAGCCGCGCTGCGCGCCGACGAATGCCAGATCTATACCGACGTGGATGGGGTGTACACCGCCGATCCGCGCATTGTTCCCGAGGCGAGGCGGCTAAACACCATCACGTTCGAAGAGATGCTGGAGATGGCGAGCCTCGGCTCGAAGGTGCTGCAGACCCGCTCTGTGGAGTTCGCGGGCAAATACAAAGTGCGTTTGCGTGTGCTCTCCTCCTTCGAGGAGGAGGGCGAGGGCACGCTCATCACATTTGAGGAAGACGAGAAGATGGAACAGGCCGTCATTTCCGGCATCGCATACAGCCGCGATGAAGCGAAGATTACCGTCATGGGCGTGCCCGACCGTCCCGGCATCGCCTATGCGATCTTGGGTCCCATCGCCGATGCCAACATCGACGTGGACATGATCATCCAGAACGCGAGCTCGGAAGGGTTGACCGACTTCTCTTTCACGGTTCATCGCAACGACTACGGGCACGCCCTGGAGATCGCGAAGACGGTGCAGGCGCACATAGGTGCGGCAAGCATCGTCGGCGACAACCGCGTCTGCAAGGTCTCCATGGTCGGCGTCGGCATGCGCTCGCATGTGGGCATCGCGAGTCAGATGTTTCGCACGCTCGCCGAGGAGGGCATCAATATTCAGATGATTTCCACCTCGGAGATCAAAATCTCCGTAGTCGTCGACGAGAAATACATGGAGCTCGCCGTCCGCGTTCTGCATCGAGGCTTTGGACTCGATCAAGGAGCGTGATATAGTCATTTGTGCGATTTTGCCTGGCCAGCGATCTCTCAATACGAGAGGCGCGCGCAACGCGCGCTTGCCCAGCCCCGCACGTGAGGCTGTGCGAAAGTTGGCAACGCAAAACGAACGGAGAGATGCCCGAGTGGCCAGCGCGCCCGGCGCGCTCGTTAAAGTTTGGGGCGCCCTGACGCCCCGCGGCCACGAGGGTTTGCAAGGAAGTGAGCAACGCGAACGAACGGAGAGATGCCCGAGTGGCCGAAGGGGGCGCCCTGCTAAGGCGTTATACGGTTTATAGCCGTATCGAGGGTTCGAATCCCTCTCTCTCCGCCACGGTTTGCGTGCCTACCCCTTAGTTATCAGCGTGCGTTAATTCGCGGCCCGCGCCGGCCTTATTGCGCATACCCGCGCGATAGAACCCGCGATCGCGGGGCTACCTGCCAACCCCCGTCGTAGAGAGTCTGTTCGCGGCCTTTGTCGGTGATCCCGCGTGAGCTTGAACGGGATTGTCACAAAGCGTGTAATAGGTGCGCGATCCGCCTCGCGATCCGTTTGCGTACGAACGCGATAGTCCCATACTCACCGTCCAGTGAGCACGTTGCACTTCCGGTGAAGCCTCGGTGAGTACGTGCGTCTCCTTCAGACAACGCTTAGGGGTACCACGTGGCGACCAAGCAAAACGCGGCACAGGCACGCAATTCCAATGATGAGCTGCGGCTATGCGAGGAGCGTTTCGAGAGCCTCATAGCGATCTCGACCGACACCTATTGGGAGCAGGACGAAAGTTACCGCTTCACGCGTCTTGAAGGCGGCCGATTCTCGAGCGCGTCCGGCAACCAGCAGCGCTATCTCGGGACGACGCGGTGGAACCGCGGCGCGGTTCCGATGGGCGACGGCGGCAGCTGGGACAAGCACAAGGCGGTCCTGGAAGCGCGTCTGCCGTTTACCGACTTCCTGTTCAAACGAAGCGAATCTCAGGGGGAAGGCGGAGGCGTCCGCTACGTCAGCACCAGCGGGCAGCCAGTGTTCGACGGGCAAGGTGCTTACCGCGGCTATCGCGGCATCGCCAAAGATGTCACCCGACGCGTGCAGATGGATCTGCGGCTTGCCATC
>CAZCEE010000440.1:0-2125 GCA_964497165.1 uncultured Schumannella sp.
CCACCGCGCTCGCCGCGACGATCCCGCTGATCTGCTGCCCGGTGCTCTGCGTCGGCGTCGCGGCCGCGGCGGTCCCGACGGCGCGGTAGTCGTACGAAGAGCCGAGCTCCGCGAGCCGGTCGTCGTACGTCGGCACCTGGAACGTGAAGCCATCGAACGCCCACACCGCGAGGTCGTTGTCGGTGGGCTGCTGGTACGGGTCGGCGACGAGTGCTGCGATCTGCGCGTCGGTCGCCCCCGCCTTCAAAATGCGGACGACACCAGTGGTCGCGTCCGGCTCTCTGGTCGCGGGGCTCAAGTTGATCGTCGATAGGGCGCCTGCTGGCGCGAGCTGTCCCTCTGGGGTCACGTTCTCCACGGTCGAGATCGCGCCACCGTTCAGCGCGCCCCAGCCCTTCATTCCCGTTCCCGCGCGGAAGCGCACGGCGATGACGACGGTGTCTCCGACGACGAAGGACAGCGCGCCGATCTGATTATTGCCAGCGGTGACGCCTGACCGGAACTTGTTGATGAACAGAGTCGTGCCGGTGAACGGCGTGACCCGGATGAAGTCGGATCCGCCGCCGGTATACGTGACGATGAGTGGCTCTTTGTCGTGCCCGGTGCTCGCGCCCACATCGGGACGGAAGGCCATCACGACCGCCCAGTCATTCGGGTCCATCGCGGCCGGGATCGGCACCGTCAGGCCGCTTGCCGTGCGCGCCGCCAGCGCGAACGCCTGACCGGACGGGTCTGCATTCATGGAGTCGTACGCCTTGTTCTCGACGGCGAAGTTGTCGAAGTAGGCGACGACCGTGTTTGCTCCCGCGACGAGGATCGCGTGCCAGCCGGTGTCGCCCCCGGCGATCGCCCCGCTGACTCGCAGCGTGTTCCAGTTCGTCGTGTTGGGGTTGTTGACTTCTCCGATCAGAGTCGCGCTCGGTGTCGAGACGAACCTAAGGCGGCAGGTTGCATCGCCACCCTTCACGCGAACGGAGGCCGTGATGGCTTGCCCCGCCCCGAGGGCACCCGTCTGTTCCGCGCGCCCATCCGCGCCCGTGCTGGCGACCTTGAGCGACTTCGCCCCCGCGAAGAAGAGGCCCGCGCCGGTCTCCTTCGTGAGCGTGGCGCTGACGGCCGTCCATGAGGCGACGCCAACCGCCTCCATATCGCCGTCGGCCGCGAGGTTCGTGCTCGCTTCATAGATCGCGAGGCCGCGCGAGAGGTACTGCTGGTACGCGGCGGACCACGCGGCGAGCGCGCCGGCCTGCTGCATCACACGTAGGGCCGTCACAAAGACAATGCCGGCGTCTCGCGTGCCCCATCCAACCCGCACCGTGCGCGCGTTCCCAGGCGCGGTCTGATTAACGATCGTCTGCTCGGCATACGCGGTAGCGGTGTAGTCGGCGGTGATGAACTGCGACCCGATCGGGTTACCCGACGCGTCGAGCCATGTGGCCGTCCCGTACCACCGCGTCGTGCCATCGGACCGGACTCGCCACGCGAACGAGTAGACCTGCCCGGCTTCGACAGGTAGGTCTTGGACCGGCTCGTTGAATGGGGCCGTTTGGATGTGACGGGCCGCGTAGCCCGTGATGCTCGTCGAGTCTGCGACGACGACGCAATAGGCGACGAAGGCGACGCTGGTCCATCCGTGCGACCCCGAAATGAACCCGCCGTTGATGACAAGGTTGCGCCCGATCTTCTCCGGCAACTGGCGGTATGCGGAGAAGCCCGTCTGAGTGGTCGGCGCCGTGAAGGCGAGTCCGCTCTTGAGCGACGTGAACTGCGCGTCGGTCGAGAGCTTGCGCCAGAGGTCGGCGGTGACGGGTGCCTTCTCCGCGCCTGCTACAGGCGCGAGCGGATAGAGCGCGGTGCGCTGCCTGCCGTTCGCTGGGTCGCTCGTGAGCGCGACCGCGATCTTCGACGGCTGGTCGTTCCACGCGAACGGCGTCGCGACGGTGGTGCCGATCGGACCCGCGTAGGACTCCTGGCCGTCCCAGAAGTTGATCTCGATGTAGTAGTCCGTGCCCTCGACGAGAGCGGTGCCGGCGTAGACGACGGAGTACGTGCCGTCGACGGCGATGACCGCGGCCGTGCCACCTGCGCCACCGAGATCCCAGAAGACCGACGAGTCCGACGATCG
>CAZCEE010000441.1:0-2116 GCA_964497165.1 uncultured Schumannella sp.
CACGCGCGGGATCGGTCGCTGCTGCTTCGCCACGGGTTGAACTCTATTCGGTAGCTTTCGCCTGCAAGCTCACCCTGTCCGGTTTGCCGCTGGGCAGGAGCGGGATGGCACTCCCGCGGCGGATGCGGGGACGCGCGGCGACGCCGAGGGCCGCTTCGATCGCGGCGATGGCGGGTGCAGGATCGTCCGTGTTTGCGGTGAACGCGACGGGGATCTCCCCCCACTTCTCGTGTTCTGCCCTCACGACGACGGCGTCGTCGAAGCCGTTCTCGTGAAGCAGTCGCTCGACGGCTCCGAGTGAGACCTTTACGCCGCCCGAGCTGATGACGTCGTCGAGTCGACCCGTGATGGTGAGACGCCCGCCCTCGAAGGTACCGGCGTCGGCGGTGCGGAACCACCGCATCCCGAGCTCCTCGACGAAGCGCGCCGCGGTCAGCGCCGGATCGCCGAGGTAGCCTTCGGCGATGCTCGGCCCGCCGAGCTGCACTTCGCCGTCAACGACGCGCACCTCGGTCTGCCCGATGGGCGACCCGTCGTAGACACATCCGCCGCTCGTCTCGCTCGAGCCGTAGCTGCGGGTGACCCGCACCCCGGCGAGCGCCGCCCGAGCCAGTAGCGGCGCCGGGGTGCCCTGGCCCCCGACGAGCACGCGCTGGAATCCCGCAAGGGTTGTGGTCGCGCCTGGGTCGTCGAGGAGCGTCGCGAGCTGCGCGGGCACGAGCGCGGTGAAGCGCTCAGGAACGGTCATCCGCTGGGCAGCCGCGACGAACCCGGCCGCAGTGAAGTGCGCGCCTTCGACCGCCACCGGGTCGATCTGTGCCGCGATGGAGCGGGTGAGCACGTTGAGTCCCGCGATGTAGTGGGTGGGAAGCGCGAGCACCCACTGCCCGGGGCCGCCGAGGGCCGACTCGCTCGCGGCCGCGTTCGCCAGCACGGCGTCGGCGGACAGGGCGACCCGCTTCGGGCGGCCGGTCGATCCGCTGGTTTCGACGACGAGGGCGACGCGCTGTTCGACCTCGGCGGGCAGCTCCGCGCTGGGCTCCCCCACGAGGATCGCGTCGCCGCCCGCAAGTGCGTCGCGCAGGGCGGCGAGCACTCCCGGGCCGGGCGGCACCACGTGCAGGGCGCGCATCAGCTGGATCCCACGACCGTCAGAACGGCCAGGAGTAGGGCGACCAGTCCGGCGGGCGCTTCTCGAGGAATGCATCCCGACCCTCGGCCGCTTCGTCGGTGCCGTAGGCGAGCCGGGTCGCTTCCCCCGCGAACACCTGGAGCCCCACCATCCCGTCGTCAACGGAGTTCATCGCGAACTTCAGCATGCGGATCGCCGTCGGGCTCTTCCCGAGAATCGTCTCGGCCCAGTCCAGAGCCGTCGACTCGAGTTCGGCATGCGGAACGACGGCGTTCACGGCGCCCATCTGCATCGCCCGCTCCGCGTCGTACTCTCGGGCGAGAAAGAACACCTCGCGGGCGAACTTCTGCCCCACCTGTTTCGCGAAGTACGCGCTGCCGTAGCCGCCGTCAAACGAGCCGACGTCGGCATCCGTCTGCTTGAACCGCCCGTGCTCGCGGCTCGCAATCGTCAGATCGCAGACGACGTGCAGCGAATGCCCGCCGCCCGCGGCCCAACCGGGGACGACCGCGATGACGACCTTCGGCATGAAGCGAATCAGCCGCTGCACCTCGAGGATGTGCAGGCGACCGGCGCCAGGTCTCGATCCGCCGCCTTCGGCGGCACTCGACCCGCTATCGCGGTACTCGTACCCGCCCTTGCCCCGGATGCGCTGGTCACCACCCGAGCAGAACGCCCAGCCGCCATCTTTCGGGCTCGGTCCGTTGCCGGTGAGTAGCACGACGCCGATCGCTGAATTCATCCGGGCGTCGTCGAGGGCGCGCGCCAACTCGTCGACCGTGTGCGGCCGGAACGCGTTGCGCACGTCGGGACGGTTGAACGCGACCCGGGCGATGCGGCCTGTCGCGTCGTGGTGGTAGGTGATGTCGGTGAGGTCGTCGAACCCGGGGGCGACGACCCACCGCGAGGCATCGAAGAGCTCCGAGACCGCAGCCATCAGACGTTCCCGGCGGCGTCGAGCCCGTACGTCAGCACGAGCGGGTT
>CAZCEE010000442.1:0-2105 GCA_964497165.1 uncultured Schumannella sp.
TCATCCTCAAGACCCCGCCGGCCGCGGAACTCATCAAGAAGGCCGCCGGCGTGCAGAAGGGGTCTCCGACCCCGCACACGGTGAAGGTCGCGAAGCTCACCCGTGACCAGGTGCGCGCGATCGCCGAGCAGAAGCAGACCGACCTCAACGCCAACGACGTCGAGGCGGCCATGAAGATCATCGCCGGCACCGCCCGGTCGATGGGGATCACGGTGGAGGCGTAATCATGGGCAAGAATTCGAAGAACTATCGCGCCGCCGTCGAGAAGATCGAGGCCGGCAAGTTCTACGGCCCCGACGAGGCCGTCGTTGTCGCCCGCGAGACCGGGTCGAAGAAGTTCGACTCGACCGTCGAGGTCGCCCTCAAGCTCGGGGTCGACCCGCGCAAGGCCGACCAGATGGTGCGCGGCACCGTCATCCTCCCGCACGGCACCGGCAAGACCGCCCGCGTGATCGTGTTCGCGACCGGCCCGGCCGCCGAGGCGGCGCTCGCCGCGGGCGCGGACGAGGTCGGCGGCAACGAGCTGATCGAGAAGGTCGCCGCGGGCTACACCGCATTCGACTCGGCCGTATCCACCCCGGAGCTCATGGGCCAGGTCGGTCGTCTCGGTAAGGTGCTCGGCCCGCGCGGCCTCATGCCGAACCCGAAGACCGGCACCGTGACCCCGAACCCCGCGAAGGCGGTCGAGGAGATCAAGGGCGGCAAGATCGAGTTCCGCGTCGACAAGCACTCCAACGTGCACTTCGTGATCGGCAAGGCCGGCTTCTCTGCCGGCCAGCTCGGCGAGAACCTGAAGGCCGCGCTCGACGAGATCAACCGTGCGAAGCCCGGTTCCTCGAAGGGCCGCTACATCATGAAGGGTTCGGTGTCGACGACGTTCGGCCCCGGCATCCCGCTCGACGTCAGCGTTCTCTAACGCTGAACGATTCGTTCCGCATCAGACGGGCGGGCGACGCGGATGCCGCGTTGCTCGCCCGTCTTGCTGCGCTCACTTTCCCGCTCGCCTGCCCACCGCACACGACCGACGCGGCGAAGGCGGCACACATCGCGCAGCACCTGGGCGAGGATTCGTTCCGCCGCTATCTCGCCGACGAGACCCGCGTTCTCTTCGTTGCCGAAACTGACACCGATCTCGTCGGTTACACGATGCTCGTCGATGGGGAACCCGACGACCCGGATGTCGCGGCGGCGGTGATCACTCGACCGACGACCGAACTCAGCAAGGTCTACGTGCACCCGGATAATCACGGCGCCGGCGTCGCCGCCGCCCTCGTGTCGGCGACTGTTGATGAGGCCGCCACACATGGTGCCGCGAGCATCTGGCTCGGCGTCAATCAGGAGAACGCGCGGGCCAACCGGTTCTACGAGAAGAACGGCTTCGCTCTCGTCGGCACCAAACGCTTCGAAGTCGGCGACCGGTACGAAGACGACTTCGTGCGCGAGCGGATCCTCGACGCGGGGTGACGCGTCAGGCCACCACGAGCCCGAGCGCCTCGGCGACGGCGGCGTTGGTGACGCTGCCGTCGCGCGTGTTGAGGCCCCGCGCGAGGGCCGGGTCGGCCGTCGCTGCGGCATCCCAGCCGAGGTCGGCGATCGTGGTGATGTACGGCAGCGTGGCGTTGGTGAGCGCTCGGGTCGAGGTCTCGGGAACCGCGCCGGGCATGTTCGCGACGCAGTAGTAGCGCGTGCCGTGTACGGCGAACGTCGGGTCGTCGTGCGTGGTGGGCCGGGAGTGCTCGAAGCATCCGCCCTGGTCGATCGCGATGTCGACGAGCACGGCGCCGTCTCGCATGCCGCGCACCATGTCGTCGGTGACGAGCTTGGGTGCGGCGGCACCGGGGATGAGCACCGACCCGATCACGAGGTCGGCCTCGGCGACGAGTTCGGCGATGTCGAAACGCGTCGACGCGCGGGTCTCGATGCGGCCCCAGAATCGCCCCTCGAGCTCCCGCAGTCGGGGGAGGGAGCGGTCGACGACGGTGACGTGCGCGCCGAGGCCCAGGGCGTTCGACGCGGCGTGCTCGCCGGCGACGCCGCCGCCGATGACGACGACCCGGGCGGGCGGGGTGCCGGGCTCCTCCTCAGGGGGAGCGCCCGTAGAAGGC
>CAZCEE010000443.1:0-2097 GCA_964497165.1 uncultured Schumannella sp.
AGGGCTACTACCAAGAGACCGGGCGCGCGGGCCGCGACGGACTGCCGTCGACCGCGTGGCTCGCCTACGGGCTGCAAGACGTCGTGCAGCAGCGTCGCATGATCGATGACGGCGAGGGGGATGCCGCCCACAAGCGCCGTATGAGCCAGCACCTCGACGCGATGCTCGCCCTGTGCGAGACGGTGTCGTGCCGTCGCCAGCAGTTGCTCGGCTACTTCGGGCAGCAGAGTGAGGCCTGCGGCAACTGCGACACCTGCATCTCGCCCCCGGAGTCGTGGGATGGCACGGTGCCCGCACAGAAGCTGCTCTCCACCGTCGTGCGACTGCAGCGCGAGCGTAACCAGCGCTTCGGGGCGGGGCAGCTCATCGACATCCTGCTCGGCAAGGAGACCGAGCGGGTGCGCTCGAACCGCCACGACGAACTGAAGACCTTCGGCATCGGAACCGAGCTGGGCGACCAGGAGTGGCGCGGAGTCGCGCGGCAACTGCTCGCGCAGGGGCTGCTCACGGTGAGTTCCGACGGCTACGGCACACTCGTGATCGCTCCGACCGCGGCCGAGGTGCTCGACGGCTCCCGCAAGGTGATGCTGCGCCGCGAGCCTGAGCGGCGGGCGAAGGTGACGAAGCAGCGCGCTGGGGTGGAACTGCCGGATGCCGCCCGCAGCCTGTTCGAGAAGTTGCGGGAGTGGCGGGCACAGGTTGCGCGCGAGCAGGGGGTCCCCGCCTACATCGTGTTCGGCGACGCGACACTGCGGGGGATCGCTGTGACGAAGCCGGCGACCCTCGAGCAGCTCGGCTCGATCAGCGGCGTCGGCGAGAAGAAGCTCGAGGCGTACGGCGACGGCGTGCTCGAGGTCGTCGCGGCGACCGAGCAGGCTGCGTGAGCATACTCCGCACCGCGCGGCTCGTGCTGCGCGAGTGGCGCGACGAGGATCGTGACGACTGGGCGGCGTTGAACGCCGACCCCGCGGTGATGGAGTTCTTTCCCGCGACGCTCGACCGGGCGCAGGCGGATGCCGCGTTCGACCGGCTCTCGACGGCGCTCTTGTCGCGCGGCTGGGGGCTGTGGGCGGTTGAGCACGACGGCCGATTCCTCGGGTTCGCCGGGCTCAACCCGGTGGGGTTCGAGGCGGCGTTCACCCCGGCGACCGAAATCGGCTGGCGGCTGCGCCGGGATGCTTGGGGTCAGGGGTTTGCGACCGAGGCGGCGCTCGCGGTGATGCGCGTCGCGTTCGACGAGGTCGGGCTGGCGGAACTCGTGTCGTTCACCAGCGTCGCTAATGCGCGCTCGCGCGGGGTGATGGAGCGCCTAGGCATGACGCACCATCCCGCCGAAAGCTTCGACCACCCGAAGGTGGCGACCGGCAGCCCCTTGCGTCGCCATGTGCTCTATCGGGCCGCGCGCAAGGGGGTTGGCGAAACGGTGAGCGCCGGTAACGTTCCTTCATGACCTTCAACGACGACGCGAACATTGGTGGCGGGCGCGTCTCCAAGCGCGGGCGCAACGTAGCCCTGGGTGCCGGCGGTGGGGGCCTCGTCGTGATTGCGCTGCTCGTGATCTCTCAGCTCACGGGCGTCAACCTCACGGGTCTCGCCCCGATCCTCGGCGGCGGCGAACCGACGGTCGAAGAGTCGTCTCTTGACCAGTGCCTGACCGGCGAAGACGCCAACGAGAGCATCGACTGCCGCATGCAGGGCGCCGCGACCGCGCTCGACGCATACTGGGAGACCCAAGTCGAGGGGTACACCGCCCCGGCGCTCGTGATCTTCGTCGATTCGGTGAACACCGGATGCGGCAGCGCGACGAGCGCGGTCGGCCCGTTCTACTGCCCGCCCGACCAGACGGTCTACATCGACACCGCGTTCTACGACGACCTGCGCGACCAGTTCGGCGCATCCGGTGGTCCGCTCGCACAGCTCTACGTCGTCGCGCACGAGTGGGGCCACCACATCCAGAACATCACCGGCACCATGAATGGACTCGACCTGCAGGATCAGGGGCCGACGTCTGACGGCGTGCGGCTCGAACTGCAGGCCGACTGCTACGCCGGGGCGCGGGTCAAGGCGACGTCGACGGTGCCCGACGACAGCGGTACG
>CAZCEE010000444.1:0-2092 GCA_964497165.1 uncultured Schumannella sp.
ACGATCTCGACCGCATCGCCGACGGCGAGGCCGACCGCGTGGGGTGGCTGAACAGCTTCTACTTCGGCAGCGACAAGCACCGCGGCCTGCGCAAGGTCATCGACAACCTCGGCGACATCGATGCGCGAGACATCAACTCGGTCCGCATCGCCGACGACATCACCCTGCGCATCGGCAAGTACGGGCCGTACCTCGAGACGCCCGACCCGGAGTCGACCGACGGCACCCCGCGCCGGGTCAACGTTCCGCCGGAGCTCGCGCCCGACGAACTCACCGCCGCGAAGGCGAAGGAACTGATCGACGCGCCCGTCGTGGGTGACCGCATCCTCGGAGTGAATCCCGAGAACGGCAAGCAGGTCGCGGCGAAAGACGGCCGGTACGGCCCCTACGTCACCGAGCTCGAGCCCGAGGTCGCGCGAGAGCCCGCACCCGAGCCTGTCGTCGACCCGGCGACGGGCGAGGTGAAGACCCCGAAGAAGAAGCCCGCGAAGAAGGCCGCTGCGGTGAAGCCGCGCACGGCATCCCTCTTCAAGTCGATGGACCCGATGACTGTCGACCTCGAGACGGCACTCAAACTGTTGTCGCTGCCGCGGATCGTCGGGCAAGACCCCGAGTCGGGCGCCGAGATCACGACGCAGAACGGCCGCTACGGGCCGTACCTGAAGAAGGGCACCGACTCGCGGTCGCTCGAAAGCGAAGACCTGATCTTCGACCTCGACCTGGCGAAGGCACTCGAGATTCTCGCGCAGCCGAAGTACGGAGCCGCCCGCGTCTCGAGTGCGCTCAAAGAGTTCGACGCCGACCCCGAGTCGGGCAAGCCGATTCGCATTCGCAGGCCGGCCGACGCCATTCGCGCTTAGCGTGTCGGCTTAGCCGACCCAGTGGGGAAAAGCCGATTCGCATTCGCGACGGCCGCTTCGGCGCCTACGTCACCGACAGCGTCACCAACGTGACGATCCCGCGCGGCGAAGACATCGAGTCGATCGACTTTGAGCGCGCGGTGCAAATGCTCGCCGACAAGCGCGCGAAGGGCCCCGTCGTGAAGCGCAAGGCGCCTCCGCGCGCGCGCTCCGCTCGGAAGTGAGGCGCTTTCGCGCCTCACTGCGGCGCCAGCGCCGACGCCCGTCTCGGGCGTCGGGTCACTCAGGCTGGTCGCCGGTGAGCGATACGCTCCCGTCATGAGCTGGGACGACCTGACGGGGCAGGCCGAAGCCGTCGCGACGCTGCGCGCCGCGGCGGAGGGTGACGGGCTCACCCACTCCTGGCTGCTCACCGGTCCGCCCGGGTCGGGTCGCTCGGTGCTCGCCTACGCGTTCGCCGCCGCCCTCATCGCGCGGCCGGGACACGAGGCCGAGACCGAGGCTCAGGTCGCGGCACGCACGCATCCCGATCTCGGGGTGCTGAGCACCGAGGGCGTCACGATTCTGCGTAAAGACGTGAAGGAGTTCGTCACCTCGAGCTACTTCTCGCCGTCGGTCGGGCGCTATCGCGTGATGGTGATCGAGGATGCCGATCGCATGGCCGAGCTCTCCAGCAACGTGCTGTTGAAGGCGCTCGAGGAGCCGCCGCCCCGCACCATCTGGATTCTGTGCGCGCCGAGCGACGCCGACCTGCTGCCGACGGTGCGCAGTCGCGTGCGTACGGTGCGGTTGCGGGTGCCCGACATCGCCGAGGTCGCCGAACTGATCTCGCGCCGCGACGGGGTGAGCCTGCCCGAGGCGACTCGCGCGGCGCGTGAAGCGCAGAGCCACATCGGCATGGCTCATCGCCTCGCGACGAACGCCGAGGCCCGCGATCGGCGGGCCCGCACCCTCGAACTGGCGCTCGGCATCCGCAGCGTGTCGGGTGCCGTGCTCGCCGCAGCCGAGCTGCTCGCGGTGGCCGGTGACGATGCGAAGGCGATCACCGAAGAGCGCGACGCCGAGGAACGGGCGAGCGCGCTGCGTTCGCTCGGCATCGAGCCGGGCGGCACCGTGCCCGCCGGGTTGCGCGCCCAACTCAAGAGCCTCGAAGAAGACCAGAAGCGGCGGGCGACGCGGTCGCTGCGTGACGGGCTCGACCGCATCCTCGTCGACCTGCTCTCGCTGTACCG
>CAZCEE010000445.1:0-2085 GCA_964497165.1 uncultured Schumannella sp.
GCTCTCGAGCCCGACCATCCCGAAGGATGCCTCCGCCCAGGCCGCCTCTTTCGTTTCGACCGGATGCGGAGCGTGGTCGGTCGCGACGATGTCGATCGTGCCGTCGGCGAGGGCGGCGCGCAGCGCGTCGACATCCTCGGAGCGGCGCAGCGGCGGGTTGACCTTGTACCGCGCGTCGTAGTTTGCGGCGAGATCTTCGGTGAGCAGCAGGTGGTGCGGGGTGACCTCCGCGGTGACCGGGATGCCGCGGGCCTTCGCCCAGCGCACGACCTCGACGCTGCCCGCTGTCGACACGTGGCAGACGTGCAGGCGGGCGCCAACGGCTTCGGCGAGCAGCACGTCGCGCGCGATGATCGCCTCTTCGGCGACGGCTGGCCAGCCGGCGAGACCGAGCTCCGAGGCGAGTGCGCCTTCGTTCATCTGAGCGCCTTCGGTGAGGCGCG
The DNA here is from genome assembly GCA_964497165.1 of uncultured Schumannella sp. Lineage (GTDB taxonomy): Bacteria > Actinomycetota > Actinomycetes > Actinomycetales > Microbacteriaceae > Pseudolysinimonas_A. The sequence goes on from CAZCEE010000445.1 coordinate 444, forward strand.
GCTCCTGCGCGTGCTGGGCGACGACACCGTCGAACGTCGCGACGTACTCGAGTGCGCGGCGCATGAGCAGCGCGTCGTGCACACACTTGCCGTCGTCGCTGAACACCCGCACCGCCGCGCGCGAGCGCGCCATCGCGCCGATCTCGGCGAGGCGCTCCCCCGCGAGTCCGATCGTGACCGCGCCGATGGGGCGCACCGTGACGTAGCCGTGCTGCTCGCCGAGCGAGGCGACCTGTTCGACGACTCCCGCGGTATCCGCAACCGGGCTGGTATTCGCCATCGCGTGCACTGCCGTGAACCCGCCGGCAGCGGCGGCGCGGGATCCGGTGAGCACCGTCTCGCTTTGCTCGAAGCCAGGCTCGCGCAGGTGGGTGTGCAGGTCGACCAGTCCGGGCAGCGCCTGCAACCCGTCGGCGTCAATCACCGTCGCACCCGCAACGTCGCCGACATCCACGAACACGCCGTCGCGGATGGCGAGATCGGTGCGGGTTCCGTCGGGAAGGGTTGCTGCCTTGATGAGGAGAGTCATGCGGCACCACCAGCGAGCACGAGGTACAGAACCGCCATTCGTATCGAGACCCCGTTCGTGACCTGGTCGAGCACGAGCGAGCGGGCCGAATCGGCAGCGCCTGCAGAGATTTCGAGCCCGCGCATCATCGGGCCGGGGTGCATCACCATCGTATCCGCGCGCAAGCGGGCGAACCGGGCGTCGTCGAGACCCCACTCCCGGGCGTACTCCCGCTCATTGGGGAAGAACGCCGCGTTCATCCGTTCGCTCTGAATCCGCAACATCATCACGACATCCGGATTGTCTTCCAGCGCATCGTCGAGGTCGTACCCTACCTTCGCCGGCCACGTCGTGACCCCGGTCGGCAGCAGCGTCGCGGGTGCGACGAGGGTCACTTGGGCGCCGAGGGTCGTCAGCAGCCAGAGGTTCGACCGGGCGACGCGCGAATGCAGGATGTCGCCGACGATCGTGACCCGCAGTCCGTCGAGATCCTTGCCCCGAGAAGCGTCGCCGTGCCGCCTTTTGCGCATCGTGTAGGCGTCCAAGAGCCCCTGGGTGGGGTGCTCGTGCGTGCCGTCGCCCGCGTTGATGATGGCGGCGTCGATCCACCCGCCGTCAGCGAGAACGCGTGCGGCGCCCGACGCGTGGTGGCGGATCACCACCGCGTCGATGCCCATGGCCGCGATCGTCTGCGCGGTGTCTTTGAGGCTCTCGCCCTTCTGCACGCTCGAGCCTTTCGCGCTCAGCGTGATCACATCGGCGGAGAGCCGTTTCGCCGCAGCCTCGAACGAGAGGCGCGTGCGGGTCGAATCTTCGAAGAACAGGTTGGCGACCGTGCGTCCCTGCAGGGTCGGCAGTTTGGGCACCGCCCGGCGGGCGACGTCGGCCATGTCTTCCGCCACGTCGAGGATGCCGATCGCGGTGTCGCGGTCGAGGTCGCGAGTGCTCAACAGGTGCTTCATGACTCGCCCTCGATCTCAACGCCGTCGACACCGTCGGTCTCGGTGAGCCGCACGTTGACGCGCTCAGTAATCGAGCTCGGGAGGTTCTTGCCGACGAAGTCGGGACGGATCGGCAGCTCCCGGTGGCCGCGGTCGATGAGCACGGCGAGCCGCACCGCACGGGGGCGCCCGT
>CAZCEE010000446.1:0-2082 GCA_964497165.1 uncultured Schumannella sp.
CGGCCGCTCGAGGTGGCGGCGGCAATCCTTCTGATCGTGCTCGGCATCCAGGCCCGCCGCGGCTGGCTGCGTAAGATCGGCGGCTCCGAGCAGGAGTCGATCGTCGCCGAATACATCGCGGCCCTCGGGGTACGCCCCGCCGATCCAGGGATGCTGGTCAGAAACCTCTCCGGCGGCAACCAGCAGAAGGTGCTGCTCGCCCGTTGGCTCGCCACCGCACCGCAGCTCATCATCCTCGACGAGCCCACGCGCGGGATCGACGTCGGCGCCAAAGCCGACATCCAGCGCAAGGTGACGGAGCTCGCGGCCGACGGACTCGCCGTCGTCTTCATCTCCTCCGAGCTCGAAGAAGTGGTGCGCCTCGCACAGCGCATCGTCGTGATGCGCGACCGGCGCAAGATCGGCGAGCTAGACGCACACGACACGAGCGTGGACGATGTGGTCGCGGCCATCGCCGCGGAAGCACGAGAGGGTGCCGCATGACGAAGATCTTCAAACACCGGCTCGTTCTGCCGATCGCGGCGCTCGTCGCGCTCGTGCTCGTCAACACGATCTCGCGGCCGTCGTTCGTCTCCATCACCGTGCGCGACGGCCAGTTGTACGGCTCGGTCATCGACATCCTGCGCAACAGCGCCCCGCTCATGCTCGTCGCCCTCGGCATGACGATCGTGATCGCGACCCGGGGAATCGACCTCTCGGTCGGCGCCCTCATGGCCGTCTCCGGAGCCGTCGCGCTGACGATCATCGATGGATCCGGCTCCCCCGACAGCCCGGCGACACTCACCATCGCCATCATCGCCGGCGTCACCGTCACTCTCATCTTCGGCGCCTGGAACGGCTTCCTGGTTTCGATACTCGGCATCCAACCGATCATCGCGACGCTCGTGCTCATGCTCGCCGGCCGCGGCATCGCGCTGCTCATCACCGGGGGCTTTATCACGACCGTGACAAGCACGCCGTACAAGTTCATGTCACAGGGCTACCTTCTGGGGCTGCCGTTCGCGTTCTACGTGTCGATCGTCGCGATCGTGCTCGTTGCCCTCATCCAGCGACGCACGGCGCTCGGGGTGCTCACCGAGTCGGTCGGCATCAACCCGGAGGCGAGTCGCCTCGCCGGGGTGCGGTCGCGAGGAATCGTCTGGGGTGCGTACGCCGCGAGCGGCCTGCTCGCCGGGTTCGCCGGCATCCTCTACAGCTCCAACATCATGGCCGCCGATGCAAACGCGGCCGGCCAGTACATCGAACTCGACGCAATCCTCGCGGTCGTGCTCGGCGGAACCTCGCTCATGGGCGGCAAGTTCAGCATCGCCGGCACCGTGATCGGCGTCTTCACGATTCAGACGCTCAAGTCAACGATCACGTTCCTCGGCGTCCCGCCAGCGGTGAGTCCCCTGTTCATGGCGATGGTCGTCGTGATCGTCGTACTCGTGCAATCGCAACGGGTGCGCACCGGCGCAGGCAGGCTCTGGGCGGCGCTCTCGTCGCGGAAGAACGCGGAGGTGGCCCGATGAGCGGCATGACGACGACGCGAGTTCCCGGAGGGCTCACCGATCGGGTGCGGCGCTTCACCAGCCGGCGCGCATCCTGGATCCCGGTGTTCGCGGCGCTCTTCATCCTCGTCGCACTGCTGCTGACCGGTCAGGCCTACTTCGGCAACTTCCTCACCGCTCGGGTGCTTTCGTCGCTGCTGCTCGACAACGCCTACCTGCTGATCCTCGCCGTCGGAATGACTTTCGTCATCCTCACCGCCGGCATCGACCTCTCGGTCGGCGCGGTGCTCGCTTTCACCGCGATCCTTGGGGCCCGGCTGCTCTCCGAGGGCCTTCCCGTGGTGATCGTCGTCCCCACCATGCTGATCGGCGGCGCCCTCATCGGGCTGCTGATCGGCGTGCTCATCCAGTTCTTCGACGTTCAGCCCTTCATCGCGTCGCTCGCCGGCATGTTCGCCGCGCGCGGTCTCGCGTTCCTGGTGAGCCTGTCGTCGATCAAGGTCGAAGACCCGGCCATCCTCTGGCTGCAACAGAAGCTGTTCAACATCGACGGCTGGTTCCTGGCCCCGACCGGCATCATCGCGCTGCTCGT
>CAZCEE010000447.1:0-2075 GCA_964497165.1 uncultured Schumannella sp.
GAACGACACCGTGCCGTCCTTGCCGATGAGGAACTCGCAGGTGCCCGCTCCGAGGTAGCCGACCTCTTTCAGGATCGCCTTCGACGACGTGTACAGCAGCTCGGTCTGCTCGGGCGTGAGGAACGGCGCCGGCGCCTCCTCGACGAGCTTCTGGTGGCGGCGCTGCAGCGAACAGTCGCGGGTCGAGACCACGACGACGGTGCCCGCGGAGTCCGCGAGGCACTGGGTTTCGACGTGGCGCGGCTCGTCGAGGTACTTCTCGACGAAACACTCGCCGCGCCCGAACGCCGCGGTGGCCTCGCGCACCGCCGAGTCGAACATCTCGGGAACCTCTTCGCGGGTGCGGGCGACCTTGAGGCCGCGGCCGCCGCCGCCGAACGCCGCCTTGATCGCTACCGGCAACCCGACCTCGTCGACGAAAGCGAGTACCTCGGCGGCATCCTTCACCGGGTTCAGCGTTCCGGGGGCGAGCGGTGCGCCGACCTTCTCGGCGACGTGCCGCGCGGAGACCTTGTCGCCGAGCCGCTCGATCGAGTCGGGCGACGGGCCGATCCAGATGAGGTCGGCGTCGATGACGGCGCGGGCGAACTCCGCGTTCTCGGCGAGGAACCCGTAGCCGGGATGCACGGCGTCGGCACCGGAGCGTCGGGCGACGGAGAGCAGCTTCTCAATGACGAGGTAGGTGTCGGCCGACGTCGTGCCGTCAAGCGCGTACGCCTCGTCCGCGAGTTTCACATGCCGCGCGTCGCGGTCTTGATCGGCGTACACCGCGACCGACCCGATGCCGGAGTCGCGCGCTGCGCGGATCACCCGCACGGCGATCTCCCCTCGATTCGCGATGAGCACCTTGGTAATTCGACGTGCAACGGGGGCGGCGGCCATAAGAACCGAGCCTATCTGTGCCGTACCCCGTGCCTTTTGTCGGGCTTCCACAGAAACAGCCCCCAGTTGCGGTGGTTCGCGTCAGAAGACGGGACCCGGATGTCGGGGTCACGTCGGGCAGGTCAGGTGCGGTTCCAGAGATCCGTCCACTCGATCGCGAGCGACCGGACGAGCGTCCTGAGCAGCGGAATGCTGAGGCCCACCACGGCGTGAGGGTCGCCCTCGATGCGTTCGATGAACGCGGCGCCGCGGGCGTCGATCGTGAACGCGCCCGCGACTTCGAGCGGTTCACCGGTCGCGATGTAGGCGTCGATTTCGGCATCCGTGATGTCGGCCGCGAACTCGACCCGAGCGACGGCGGCTGCCCCGACGGCAGCCCCGGTGCGGGTGTCGATGAGCCAGTGCCCGGAGTGCAGCATCCCGAACCGCCCGCGCTGTGCGCGCCAGCGCTCGCGAGCGACCTCGGGAAGGTGCGGCTTGCCGTGTACGACCCCGTCGATCTCGAACGCCGAGTCGCCGCCCAAGATGAGGCCCTGGATGTGCGGATGGGCGGTGGCGATGGCTTCCGCCTTGAGGCGGGCGAGCAGCATCACCATCTCGGCCGGGGCGAGCGGTCCGGCTGCGGCGACGGCGGCATCCTCGTCGACCCCGGGCGGCAGCGCGATCGGCTCGATCCCCGCGGTGCGCAGGGTGGAGAGGCGCGCCGGCGAGGTCGAAGCCAGGTACAGCCGCACGGCGCCCGTCGTCATCGGCGCAGCCTCCTAAGCTTCACGGATGGGCGAAATGCAGGGCCGTGAGATCGAGGTCGAGGCTACCAACATGGCTCACGGCGGCGAGTCCGTCGCCCGGTACGAGGGGCGCGTCGTGTTCGTGGCCGACGCGATCCCCGGCGAACGCGTCGTGGCGCGGGTCACCGACGATGCGAAGAAGAGCTTCTGGCGGGCGGAGACGGTGCGGGTGCTCGAGCCGAGCCCACACCGCCGCCCACACGTCTGGGCGGAGGCATCCGTCGATCGCGACCCGGTCGACCGCCCCGGTGGCGCCGACTACGGCCACATCGACCTCGACCACCAACGCGCCCTGAAGGCCCATGTGCTCACCGATGCGCTCAGCCGCATGGCGAAGGTCGAGCGTGTCGTCGCCGTCGAGGCGCTCCCCGGCGACCCCGACGGCACCGGATGGCGCACCCGCGA
>CAZCEE010000448.1:0-2060 GCA_964497165.1 uncultured Schumannella sp.
CGATCGGCCACATCCTCTCCCTGGCCCGCCACATCCCCGCCGCCCACGCCAGCCTCGCCGCGGGGGAGTGGAAGCGCTCGAAGTACACCGGCGTCGAGCTGTACGAGAAGACCGTCGGCATCATCGGCCTCGGGCGCATCGGAGCGCTCATCGCCGCGCGACTGCAGGCATTCGGCGTCGAGATCGTCGCGTACGACCCCTACGTCACCGCGACCCGCGCGCAGCAGCTCGGGGCGACCCTGGTGACCCTCGACGAGCTGCTCGCGCAGAGCGACTTCGTGACGATCCACATGCCGAAGACCCCCGAGACGACCGGCATGATCGGCACCGCGCAACTGAAGAGCATGAAGAAGACCGCCTTCGTGATCAACGTCGCGCGCGGCGGCCTGATCGACGAAGACGCCCTCTATGGCGCGCTCGTCGCCGGCGAGATCGCGGGGGCCGGGCTGGATGTCTTCGTGTCGGAGCCTCCCGTCGAGAAGAAGCTGCTCAGCCTGCCGAACATCGTCGTCACGCCGCACCTCGGCGCCTCCACCGACGAGGCGCAGGAGAAGGCGGGGGTTTCGGTCGCGCGCAGCGTGCGGCTCGCGCTCGAAGGCGAGCTGGTTCCGGATGCCGTCAACGTCGCCGGCGGCGTCATCGACCCGTTCGTGCGGCCGGGTATCGCCCTCGTCGAGAAGCTCGGTCAGGTGCTCGCCGGTGTCGCCGGCCACGGCGCGCTCACCAGCCTCGAAGTGGACGTGCGGGGTGAACTCGCCGCGTTCGACGTGAGCGTCTACCGGCTCGCGGCACTGAAGGGCTACTTCACCAACCTCGTCACCGAAAACGTCTCCTACGTCAACGCGCCGCTCCTCGCCGAGCAGCGCGGCATCACGTCGTCGCTCTCGGTCTCGGAAGACAGCGTCGACTACCGCAACACCACCACCCTCCGCGGAGTTCTCGGCGACGGCTCGGTCGTCGAAGTGGCGGGCACGCTCGCCGGCACCAAGTTGGCGCAGAAGATCATCGGCCTGAACGGCTACGACATCGAGGTGCCGCTCGCCGACCACCTCATCCTGATGACGTACGAAGACCGGCCCGGCATCGTCGCCACCTACGGCAAAGAGCTCGGCGACGCCCAGGTCAACATCGCCGGCATGCAGATCGCGCGGCACAGCGCAGGCGGCAAGGCGCTCAGCGTGCTGACCGTCGACTCGCCGGTGCCCGACGAGGTGCTGGAGCGCATCGCGGCGCAGATCAACGCGACGTCGCTGCGGGCGATCGAGATCGTCGAGGCGTAGCCCGAAGGCCCAGCCCGAAGGCCGGGAGGCAGCGCCCGGAATAGGCTGTCGAGCGTGACCCGCACGATCGACCTCGCCCTCATCCCTGGCGACGGGATCGGCCCCGAAGTGACCGAGCAGGCCGTTGCGGTTCTCCGCTCCGCGCTCGGTGCCGACGCCGACCTGCGCACCACCGAGTACCCGTACAGTGCCCGGCACTACCTCGAGTCGGGAGTGATCCTCGGCGGCGACGACCTCGCCGCGCTTGCGCAGCACGAGGCGATCCTGCTCGGCGCGGTCGGCGGCGACCCGCGTGATCCGAAGCTCGCGGGCGGCATCATCGAGCGCGGCCTGCTGCTGAAGCTGCGGTTCGCGTTCGACCACTACGTCAACCTGCGGCCGACGAAGCTCTTCCCGAGCGTCACGAGTCCGCTCTCGAATCCCGGCGACGTCGACTTCGTCGTCGTGCGGGAAGGAACCGAAGGCCCCTACGTCGGCAACGGCGGCAGTATCCGGGTCGGCACGCCCGCCGAGGTCGCGAACGAGGTGAGCGTCAACACCGCGTTCGGGGTCGAGCGCGTCGTGAAGTACGCGTTCGACCTCGCCGAGAAGCGCGGCAAGAAGCTCACCCTCGTGCACAAGACCAACGTGCTCGTCTACGCCGGCAGCCTGTGGGCGCGCACCGTCGAACGCGAGGCGGCCAATCATCCATCGGTGGCGTGGGATTACCTCCACGTGGATGCGGCGACCATCTTCCTCGTCACCGACCCTGCTAGGTTCGACGTGATCGTCACAGACAAC
>CAZCEE010000449.1:0-2059 GCA_964497165.1 uncultured Schumannella sp.
GTCGGCGATCGACCGGGTGAACGCGTACTGGGTGTCGGTGTCGATGTTCATCTTCACGACCCCGTACGAGACGGCGTCGGCGATCTCCTGATCGGTCGACCCCGAGCCGCCGTGGAAGACGAGGTCGAGCGGCTTCGCGCCGGTGCTGTACTTCGCCGCCAGTCCGTCCTGGATCTCTTTGAGCAGCTCGGGGCGCAGCTTCACGTTGCCCGGCGCGTAGACGCCGTGCACGTTGCCGAAGGTGAGCGCGGCCATGTAGCGCCCCTGGTCACCGAACCCGAGCGCCTCGACCGTTGCGATCGCGTCATCGAGCGTCGTGTACAGGTGCTCGTTGATCTCGTGGGCGACGCCATCCTCTTCGCCGCCGACGACGCCGATCTCGACCTCGAGGATCGCGTTGATCGCCTTCATGCGGGGAAGAAGGTCTTTCGCGATCTCGAGGTTCTCGGCGAGCGGCACGGCCGAGCCGTCCCACATGTGCGATTGGAAGATCGGGTTGCCGCCGGCTTTGACCTGCGCCTCGGACGCCGAGATGAGCGGCTCGACGAAGCCGCCGAGCGCATCCTTCGGGCAGTGGTCGGTGTGCAGGGCGACGGTGACGGGATAGTTCTTGGCGACCTCGGTCGCGAACGCGGCGAACGCGAGGGCCCCGGCCGCGCGGGCCTTGACCGTCTGGCCGGCGAAGTAGTCGGCGCCGCCCGTGGTGACCTGGATGATGCCGTCGGACCCGGCCTCGGTGAGCCCCTGCAACACCGCGTTGATCGTCTGCGACGACGAGACGTTGATCGCCGGGAAGGCGAAGCCCGTCTTCTTGGCGGTGTCGAGCATCTCGGCGTACTGCTCGGGAGTGGCGACGGGCATGGGGAACTCCTTCGACGAAAGCGGTGGATCGGGGTGGCATCCCGCGGCCCGAGCTTACCGGGGCTCGGTAAGCTGCAGTCAGCGCCCTCTCCGCCACTAGGGCCGACCCCGACGCTCGATCGATGAGGACACCCATGGCGGACGACGACCCCGGAATCTTGTTCACTCAGCCCGACCGCAACCTCGCCTTGGAACTCGTGCGGGCGACCGAGGCGGCCGCCATCCGCGCGTTCCCCTACATCGGGCGCGGTGACAAGAACGGCGCCGACGGCGCGGCCGTGGATGCGATGCGCAAGTTCCTGGGGACGGTCGACTTCGCCGGCACGATCGTGATCGGCGAAGGCGAGAAAGACAAGGCGCCGATGCTGTTCAACGGCGAGGTCGTCGGCAACGGTCGTGGACCGGAGTGCGACATCGCCGTCGACCCGATCGACGGCACCTCGCTCACGGCGGCCGGTCGCAGTAACGCGATCTCGATGATCGCCGCCGCTGACCGCGGCTCGATGCTCGACGCCTCGAGCGTGTTCTACATGGACAAGCTCGTCACGGATGCCTCGGGCATCGGCGTCGTCGACATCCGCAACCCCATCGGGGAGAACATCCGGGCTTTGGCGAAGGCGAAGGGGAGGGCCGTCGACGAGATGCTGATCGGCGTGCTCGACCGGCCGCGCCACGAGCAGCTCATCAACGACATCCGGGCGGCCGGTGCGGGAACGCGGCTGCTGCTCGACGGCGACGTCGCGGGCGGCATCAACGCCGCGCGCTACGACAGCCGCCTCGACATGTGCGTCGGCATCGGCGGCAGCCCCGAAGGCGTCGCCACGGCGTGCGCGATCAAGGCGTTGGGCGGGTTCATCCAGACGGTGCTCGCCCCGCTGTCGGATGAGGAGCGGGAACGCGGAGCCGCGGCCGGGCTGCGCTTCGACGAGGTCTACGAGGCCGACGATCTGGTCAAGGGCGACAACACCTTTTTCGTCGCGACCGGGGTCACCGACGGCGCCCTGGTGCGCGGGGTCGAACGCAAAGGCCCGATCCTGCGCACGGAGAGCATCGTGCTGCGGGCACGCTCGGGCACGATCCGGCGCGTCATCGCCGACCACCTCGTGCAGAAGTGGCTCGGCGAGGAGTAAAAGGCGCGACGCCCTAGGGCGTGTCTCCCAATCCCGCACGCGCTGCGGCGTGGCCGGATCGCACGCTC
>CAZCEE010000450.1:0-2056 GCA_964497165.1 uncultured Schumannella sp.
GAGCTGATCCCGGCCGAGCTGATCGCCGACGTGCAAGCCCACCGCGACGACCCCGACTACAGCCTGCCCCAGCTGGTCTACACCTCGCTGCTCTTCGGCGTACTGGCGTCCCGGTACGTGGTCGAGGTGTTGGCGGGCCGGCCCGTTCGCGACGAACTGGTGCTCGACGTGCACCGTCTCGTCAGTCCCCAGGAGGATTGAAATGACGTCCGTAGTGGAAAAGCCGGACCCGCTGGCCCGGCAGACGAAGAAGGCGGCTCAGCTCCTCGTCGCCTCAGCCAAGCACTCCTACGACCCGATGGTCGACATCAAGTGGGACGAGCCCCTGGTCGACGGGAAGTGGTTCCTCGCCGAGCGTCGCTGCTCGCTCTACGGCACCGCGCTGTGGGACACGCTCTCCACCGAGGAGAAGATCCTCGTGAGCCGCGAGGAGCTGGCGGCGTCGCTCGCCGTCGGCGTGTGGACCGAGCACGTGCTGCTCCACCTGGTGTCCCGGTACGTCTACAAGAAGGACGTCTCGAGCCCGCAGGTGCAGTTCGCGCTCACCGAGGTGGCTGACGAGGTCCGCCACATGATCATGTTCGCCAAGCTGGTCGAGACGATAGGCAGCGAGATCTATCCGACCCCGGCGAAGACGCTCAAGAACGGCCTGGTGCTCAAGACGTTCGCCCCGGTGCCGGCGCTGTGGGCGATGATCCTGCTCACCGAGGAATTCTTCGACCGGTTCCAGCGCGAGCAGTCCAACGACGAGACCATTCAGCCGCTGGTGCGCACCGTGGCCCGGATCCACGTCGTCGAGGAGGCGCGCCACATCAGCTTCGCCCGCACCGAACTGGAGCGGTTCGTCCCGACGCTGTCGCCGTTCAAGCTGGACCTGCTGCGGCGGTTCCTCGCGAACGTCGTCAAGAGCATCCGCCGGGAGCGGTACAACCCGCTGATGTACGAGCGCGCGGGGCTCGACCCGAAGGCAGCGGTCGCGGCGGCGAAGGCCAACCCCTACGCCAAGCAGAACGCGGCGTACGGCGCCGAGCGGATCAGCGCGTACTACAAGTCGATCGGCCTGATCGGCGGCAAGTCCGAGAAGGTCTGGAAGGAAGCCGGCTGGCTGTCGGACTGACCACAGCCGGGCACCCACGCCCGGCCGATGGGGCCGCCGTCACGACCGGCGGCCGCATCGGCCGGGTCCAGCTCACGAAGAGGGACAGCGGGATGGATCACGAGCACGACGACGGTTACGCCGGCCCTGCCGAGGTCACGGTGGGGGAGCGGACGTTCATCCTGGACGTCCGGTTGAGCGGATTCTTCCAACCGCTGGACGGCTACTACCACTGGTACGGGCGGCTGGCGGCCGACGAGGACCTGTCGGCGCTGGTCGGCACGGGCAAGGCCGACGCGGTGCTGACTACGCCGCATGGCCTGGCACCGGGTCGGCTCGGCGATCCTGACCTGTGGCACCGCTACCGGATCGAGGGCACCAGCACGCCGCCCTTCCGCGTACACCGGACCCTGGAGGAGACCGACCATGTGCTTTGACGCCGATTCGGCGCCGCCGATCCCAGCCGACCCCGACGCCGAGGTCGACTCCGAGCAGCTCGTCCTGACCGGGGCGGACGGCAACCGGTTCGCCGCGTTCGTCGCCGCGCCGGGGCAGCCGTCCGGAGTCGGCGTGGTCGTGCTGCCGGACGTCCGCGGGCTGTACCGCTTCTACACCGAACTGGCGCTGCGGTTCGCCGAGAACGGCCACACGGCCGCGGTTGTCGACTACTACGGGCGCACCGCCGGTGTCGGCGCCCGCGGCGACGACTTCGCAGCCGAGCAGCACCTGAACCAGCTCACGCCGCGGGGCCTCTACACCGACCTGGCCGCCGCGATCGAGCACCTGCGCTCGCGGGGTTGCGACCGCATCGTCACGGTCGGGTTCTGCCTCGGCGGACGCCTCGCTGTGCTCGCGGCGACGGGCGCACAGCCACTCGCCGGCGTGATCGGCTTCTACTGCTGGCCCGCGTCGGGCCCGGGCGGCGCACCCGGCCCGACCCAGCGCGCGGCGGAGCTGACC
>CAZCEE010000451.1:0-2041 GCA_964497165.1 uncultured Schumannella sp.
CCTCCATCGTCTCGGAGAACAGCGAGCGGATGCGGTCGAAGACTCCGGTATAGGTCGCCGGGTTGGAGCGCGGAGTGCGCCCGATCGGTGCCTGATCGACGTGCACGACCTTGTCGAGGTGATCGAGACCGGTGACGCGCTTGTGCCGACCCGGCACCTGCCGGGCACCGTTGAGCTCATTGGCGAGCACCTTGTAGAGGATGTCGTTGACGAGGCTCGACTTGCCCGAGCCGCTCACCCCGGTCACAGCGACGAACGTCCCGATCGGGAAGCTCACGGTGATGTCTTGGAGGTTGTTGGCCTTCGCGCCTTCGACGGTGATCTGCCGGTTCTTGTCGATCGGCCGGCGTCGCGCCGGCATCTCGATCGACCGCCGACCGGACAGGTAGTCGCCGGTCACCGAGCGCGGGTTCTTCAACAGAGACGCATAGTCGCCGGAGTGCACGATCTCTCCGCCGTGCTCACCCGCACCGGGGCCGATGTCGACGAGCCAATCGGCGGTGCGGATGGTGTCTTCGTCGTGCTCGACCACGATGAGCGTGTTGCCGAGACCTTTGAGTTTCACCAGGGTGTCGATGAGCCGACGATTGTCGCGCTGATGCAGCCCGATGCTCGGCTCATCGAGTACGTAGAGCACGCCGGTGAGGCCCGATCCGATCTGCGTCGCGAGCCGGATGCGCTGTGCTTCGCCGCCCGACAGGGTCGCCGCCGCGCGCGCCATCGTGAGGTAGCTGAGCCCGACCTCGAGCAGGAACTCGAGTCGCAGGCGGATCTCGCGCAGCACCTGGGCGGCGATCGTCGCCTGCCGCTCGGTCAAGGTGAGTTGCTCCATGAATTCGTGGGCGCCGCTGAGGCTGAGGTTCGCAACCGACGAGATGGAGACTCCGTCGACGAGCACGGCGAGCACCTCGGGTTTGAGCCGCTGACCGTCACACACCGGGCACGGGATCTCGCGCAGGTACGCGCCGTACCGCTGCTTCGACCACTCGCCCTCGGCTTCGTGGAACTTGCGTTCGATGTAGTGCATGACGCCCTCGAAGCCCGTCGAGTACTTGACCGTTCGGCCATACCGGTTGCGCCAGGACACGGCGACTTCAAAGTCGTTGCCGTGCAGGATCGCCTGTTGCGCCTCCTCCGACAGGTCGCGCCATGGCGTGTCGAGGTCGAAGTCGAGGTCTTTGCCGAGCCCCTGCAGCAGGCGCGAGAAGTACGAGTACATCCCCTTACCCGCCTGGTTCCACGGCAGTACGACGCCCTCGTTGAGGGTGAGACTCGGGTCGCCGACGAGCAGGTCGGTGTCGACCGCCATCTTGATGCCGAGCCCCGAGCACTCCGGACAGGCGCCGAAGGGGGCGTTGAACGAGAACGTGCGCGGCTCGATCTCGGTGAGCTGGATGGGGTGGTTGTTCGGGCAGGACAGTTTCTCGCTGTAGGTGCGGGTGCCCGCCGGACCGTCGACATCCACGAAGTCGATCGTGACCACCCCGCCGGCGAGGCCGAGCGCCGTCTCGACCGAGTCGGTCACCCGGGTGAGCAGGTCGTCGGCCGCGACGAGGCGGTCGACGACGACGGAGATGTCGTGCTTGTAGGACTTCTTGAGAACCGGCGGCTCGGTGAGCTGCACCGTCTCACCGTCGACCACGGCGCGGGAGTAGCCACCCGACTGCAGCTCCTTGAAGAGGTCGACGAACTCGCCCTTTTTCTGCGACACAATCGGAGCGAGCACCTGGTAGCGCGTGCCGGTCTCGAGCTCCATCAGCTGGTCGGCGATCTGCTGCACCGTCTGGCGCTGGATCTTCTCGCCGCACTCCGGGCAGTGCGGTTCGCCGATGCGCGCCCAGAGCAGGCGCATGTAGTCATAGATCTCGGTGATCGTGCCAACCGTCGAACGCGGGTTGCGGTTGGTCGACTTCTGGTCGATCGAGACCGCGGGGCTCAGCCCTTCGATGAAGTCGACGTCGGGCCGATCCACTTGGCCCAGGAACTGGCGGGCGTACGCCGACAGTGACTCGACGTAGCGGCGCTGGCCCTCGGCGAAGAT
>CAZCEE010000452.1:0-2028 GCA_964497165.1 uncultured Schumannella sp.
CGAAGCAGATGAAGATCGGCCGCCGCCTCGCGATCAAGGTCCTGAACGCCGCCAAGTTCGTCTACTCGTTCGGCGACCTCGGTGGTCGAGTAGCGCCGCAGGCGCGTGTCGAGACCCCCGCCGAGGTGACGAACCCGCTGGATGTCGACATGCTCGCCGAGCTGGCGGAGGTCGTGCGGATTGCGACGAAGGCGTACGAGGAGTACGACCACGCCCGCGCCCTGGAGGTGACGGAGCAGTTCTTCTGGACGTTCTGCGACGACTACCTCGAACTGGTGAAGGAGCGCGCCTACTCCGGCGACGGCTCCTCGGTCGCCGCGCTGCGCCTGGCGATCGACGTCATGCTGCGGCTGCTCGCGCCCGTCATCCCCTTCGCGACAGAAGAGGTGTGGTCTTGGACTCACGAGGGGTCGGTACACACCGCAGCGTGGCCGACTCTCGATGCCGAAGCTCCGCGCGGTCTGTTGCCCGCAGTGAGCGCCGCACTCATCGGCATCCGTCGGGCGAAGACCGAAGCGCAGGCGTCGCAGAAGACCGAGGTGCTCACGGCGACGCTCGCCGGTCCCGCGATCCTCGCCGAGGCCGCCGACGATCTGAAAGCCGTTGGCCGGATCGCGCAGCTTGACCTGGTCGAGGCAGACGAGATCGAGGTGCGCTCGATCGAGCTCGCCGAGGCGCCCGCATGACGGTCATCGTGCGCGACATCGCGCCCGCCGATCACGACGCGTGGAGGGCGCTCTTCCACGCCTACGGAGTGTTCTACGAGACCGACCTCTCCGCCGAAGTACTCGACCACGTCTGGTCGGCTCTGTTGGGCGGCGCGATCCGCGGCTTCGTCGCCGAGCAGAATGGCCGGGTCATCGGGTTCGCGCACGCGCGCACCCACACCGCCACTTTCTCGGTGGGCGAGGACTGGTACCTCGAAGACCTCTTCGTCGACCCTGACGTGCGTGCCGGCGGGGTCGGCACGGCGATCCTCGAACACCTCATCAAGGTCGGACGCTACGAAGGCGGTGGCACGCTGCGCTGGGTCACCGCGGAATCGAACGTCACGGCCCAGCGGGTCTACGACCGGCTCGCCACCCGCACCAGCTGGGTCACCTACGAAGCCGAGTTGCGAGTGGGGCGGAGATGACGGCACGGGTGATCCCGCGTCTCGCGATCATGACCGCGGCCCTCGCGCTCGCGGGGTGCGCGCTCGGCGCGACGCCGGCACCCGGACCCACCCCGCCCATCACGATCACCCACCCGCACGCGCAGCTGACCTGCCCGGACCTGCCGACCGAGCATTTCGACGAAGATCCGAGCGACGTCACTGACGTGCACCGCTGCACGGCGGACTTCCACGAGGTACAAGGTGTGCTCAACAAAGTGCAGTACGTCGATGACCTCCGCGGCGATCCCTCAGGATTGCTGGCCGCGTACGCCGTGCCCGACGAGAAGCCGACGGCAGGTGCGTGCACCACGGAGTTCCGGGATCCGCTTGTGCTGTGGCTCGATCTCGAGAACGGCGAGACGATCGCGGTCTACGCGCCACTCGATGCCTGTGGTCAGCCCCAGACGGATGCCGCGGACGCCTACGCCGCCGCCGACTTCTACCGGGTGCTCGTCGCACGCGAAGTGGCGGAGGGTTAGCGCGCTTCGGCCAGCGACTTGAGTTTCGCGAGCGACTGCTCCAGCGCCGCCTGCATGCCCTGTTGCGCGGTTGCGTCGTAGGCGCCCGATCCGACTTGGCTGTTCATGACGTCGATCGCGTGATGCATTGCCGCCTGGATCTCAGGAGACTGCTGCGCCATCTGCTTCTCCATCTCGCTGAGGTCGGGCTTGCCCCAATCGCTGTCGGATGAGGACGTGAGGGTGGTCTGACCACCTGACTCCGCGAGGGCGTACGTCGTCGTCGCGTCGCCTGCGTAGGTCATCGTCACGGCGAAACCGAGGGGCGGAGCCGGCGGCTTCGCGATCTCGACGCGGCCGTTCGTCTTCATACCCATGCTCGGGAGGTTAGCGTGAGGTCATGCAACTCGGCAC
>CAZCEE010000453.1:0-2026 GCA_964497165.1 uncultured Schumannella sp.
CGGCGCGACGCGGCTCGCCGCCCGGGTCGCGCCGTACGTCGCGGATGTCTCGCCCGAAGCCCGCGAGTTTCTGGACCGCCGACCTGCCGAGCCGCTGCCCTTCGTCGGTGGGTTGCTCGCCCCGGCCGGGCACCGCATCCGTTCGGGGCTCGTCGCGGTGTTCGGGGGCGACGATTCGGTCGAGCGGCGGTTGCGGCAGGCGGGGTGGGACCTCACCGTGGAGGCGCTGCGGGGGCGACAGTTGCTTGCCGGTGTCGGGGGAGCGGGGGTCGGCATCCTGTTCGCTGTGGCGATCGCACGCTCGTCTTCCGTTTCGCCCCTCTTGCTCGGGGTGATCGTCGCGGTGTGCGCCGCGATCGGGGTGCTGGCGCCCGACCAGTTGCTCTCGCGTGCGGCCCGGGCCCGCCGCGACCGGATCGCCGCGGAACTGCCGACCGTGCTGGAGTTCCTCACCCTCAGCCTGTCGGCGGGGGAGGCCGTACTCGACGCCCTGCGCCGCGTCGCCCGCGCGGGCAACGGCGACCTCGCCCGCGAGATCGCCGTGGTCGTCGCGCAGGTCAACGCCGGGGTGCCACTCGCCGTGGCGCTCGAACGGTGTGCCGACGAGATCCAGCTGCCGGCGTTGTCGCGTACTGTCGATCAACTCCTCGGAGCACTCGACCGCGGCACCCCGCTCGTCGACGTGCTGCGTGCTCAGGCGCAGGACTCCCGCGACGACGCAAAACGGTCTCTACTCGAGGCGGCGGGTAAGAAGGAAATCGCGATGCTTGTGCCTTTGGTGATGCTGATTTTGCCTGTCACCGTGGCGTTCGCGATCTTCCCAGGCATCCTGGTTCTTCAGCTCGGGTTCTGAACGGTCCACGCTGACGGCTACCGGGCTGATCTCCGCACCTAGTTTCGCGACTCCTCAGCAGGCAGGATCGTGGGGTGACCAAATACCTCATCTCGTTCCCGAGCGACACCATGGTGCTGACCGACGAGGAGTTCCCGATCGTCGTCGCCGAATCCCACGCCGTGATCGAGGAGGCGAAGGCCGCCGGCGTCTACGTGTTCGGCGGCGGGATCGAGGAGGCCGTCGCGCCGGTGCTCGTCACCGCCGACGGCTCGGTGAGTGGCGAGATCAATCCCGGGTCGGACATCCGGGGCGGGTTCACGGTGCTGGAGCTGCCGACGCGCGAGGACGCGGTCGAGTGGGCGCGCAAGATCGCGGTGGCCTGCCGCACCCCGCAGGAGTTGCGCGAGTTCGGGTACGACCCGGCGAGTTAGCCGGCACCACAGGAGAAACCACGGCTGTCGTCGCAGCGATCAACCGACGGCGTCGTCCTCCAGCGCGGCGGGGGTGGCGGGCGTGACGCCGAACAGCGTCTCGATGGCCCGCTCGACATCCTTGACCTGCCCGGTCGCGGCGTGATCGCGCGCCCGCACCGACGGCTCGTGCAACAGCACGCCGGCCAGGTGCCGCAGCGCGGCTTCGGTGCGATCATCGGTGCCGTGGCGGGCGCGGTGCCGCGCGATCTCGGCTTGCAGCACCTCGTCGACGTGGCGTCGTAGCGCGACGATCGAGGGTGCGGCACGACGGTCGGACTCGAACGCGGCGGCGGCGTTGCCGACCACCTCGTGCACCCCGGCGCCCAGCTCGGGAAGCACCGCGTGCCGCCCGATGAGTTCGAGGTCGAGCAGTTCGACGCCCGGCAGCGCTCCGACGGCGGGCTCGACGTTGCGCGGAAGCCCGAGGTCGATCACCAGCCGCTCCGCGTCGTCGGGGATGTCGGCGGGCGTGACGACGTAGCGCGCGGTGCAGGTGATCACGACGGCGGCCGATCGGATCGCTTCGCGCAGATCCTGCTCGGCGCCGACGCCGTAGCGCACCGCGAACTGTTGCGCCCGCCCGGTTGCCGAGAACACCCGGATGTCGCTGGCACCGCGGGCCTGGAGCGCCGCGACGGTCGTCGCCGCGTAGCTGCCCGTGCCGACCAGCAGCACCGACACCTCCGACCAGTCGGGCACGCGGGAGTCGGCCATGTCG
>CAZCEE010000454.1:0-2021 GCA_964497165.1 uncultured Schumannella sp.
ACGTTGATGCCGACGCCGAGCGTGTCGGTGCCGCAGATGACCCGAAGCATCCCCAGCTGGGCGAGTTGCTCGACGAGCCGCCGGTACTTCGGCAGCATCCCCGCGTGGTGCACGCCAATGCCCGCCCGCACCAGCTTCGACAGCGTCGCCCCGAACCCCGGCGAGAACCGGAAGCCACCGATCTCCGCGGCGATCAGGTCGCGCTGCTCGCGCGTGGCGACCCGGGCCGAGAGCAGCGCCTGAGCACGCTCCACCGCGGCCGCCTGCGCGAAATGCACGATGTAGACCGGTGCGAGCCGCTCCTCGAGCAGCGACTCGACCGTCTCGTGCACGGGCGTCGAGAGGTAGCGGTAGTGCAGCGGCACCGGCCGCTCCACGCCCGTGACATGGGCGACCTCGCGACCGGTGCGGCGCTCGAGGTCGGCAGAGATGTCGGTGAGGTCACCGAGGGTCGCCGACATGAGCACGAACCGGGCGCGGTTCAGAACCAACAGCGGAACCTGCCAGGCCCAGCCGCGTTGCGGGTCGGCGTAGAAGTGGAACTCATCGGCGATGACGACCTCCACTTTCGTGTCGGCGCCCTCGCGCAAGGCGAGGTTGGCGAGAATCTCGGCCGTGCAGCAAATGATCGGCGCCTCGGGGTTGACGCTCGAATCGCCGGTCACCATTCCGACGTTCTCGGGGCCGAACGCCTCCACCAGGGCGAAGAACTTCTCGCTCACCAGCGCCTTCAGCGGGGCGGTGTAGAAGGACCGCTGACCCTGCGCAAGGGCCGCCGCGTGCGCCGCGATCGCAACGAGCGACTTGCCCGTGCCGGTCGGCGTGGAGAGCACCAGATGCCGGTCGAGCACCAGCTCGAGTACCGCCTCCTCCTGCGCCGGGTAGAGCCGCAACCCGCGCGAACGGGCCCAGTCGTCGAACGCCTGCACGAAGGCATCCGCGTCCCACGGCGCCGGGAGTGCGGCGACCAGAGGGGTGGGCATGGGTCGAGTCTGCCGTGTCCCTCGGGCTGGGGCCGCCGTGACCCCACCTCGGGGTGGACGACACGGGTACCGCCGAATCGGCGCCTCGGCTTAGAATCAGCTGGGAATCCTGCGCTCTGCAGGGTCGTAGGGCGTGAGGAGGGTTCTGTCGTGGCAGACGACGACGTCCGCGTCCCAGCGGGCTGGTACCCGGATCCGCTCGGGCTTCCGCAACTGCGGTGGTGGGACAACCACGCCTGGACCGAGCACACCTCGGATGCCCGCCAACCCATGGTCGCGGATTCGATGGTCGCCGAAACCATGACGGCCGCGTCGATGTCGGCCCAGCCGATGAGCGTCCCGCCGAAGAAGACCCCGGCACCAGCGCCGCGCTTCGCATTCGCCGACGACCTTCCCTTCGCCGACGACCTCGCCGACTTCATCGACCCTGCCGACCTCGCGTCCCCCGTTCACGACCTCATCGAACCGTCGACGGCGACCGGCGCCACCCTGCTGCCGTCCCGCCGCACGCTGCGAGATGCCGAACGCCTCACCCACGACGACGACGTGGTGCACGACCTCACCGGCGACAGCGCACGTTTCGGCGACCCGCTCCCCGAACTCGAAGGGCCCACGCGCGGCAGCCACGTCGCCGCCGAACCGTCGCCTGCCGTGCGCTACGCACGCGAAGCCGGCATCGAAGACGCCCCGCGCTCGATGCGCTACGACCTCGACGAAAGCCACGAAGACCTTCTCGGCGAACCGTCGATCCCGCGCTCGGCATTCGCCCACGCGAGTTCGTCGACGACGACGTTCATCCCCGACTACCCGACCGAGACCCAGCCCGAGCCGACGCGCACGCCCGGCAGCCACCGAACGCGGCTCGCCCACGCACCCCACACCAGCACTGTCCCCGCCTGGATCCTCACCCTGATCCCCGTCTACATGCTGCTCGTCGGCATGATTCTGCTGCTCAGCGGCGCAAATGCTTCGTACGCCCAGATCAACGCCGCAATCGTGCTCGGCGTGCCGTGGGTCGCCGGCCTCGCCCTCGCCATC
>CAZCEE010000455.1:0-2015 GCA_964497165.1 uncultured Schumannella sp.
GCCGATCCATCGGCTGACCTTGCCGTTGCTGTAGGTCTCGATGGTCTTGAACACCGCTGTCTTGTCTGGGGGCAACTGGCGCACCCGGACCCGGTACCGGGCGTTCTGACCGATCGGGACCGCCGGGCCGGCGACGGTGTAGCCATCCGCGGCCGGCGTCAGCCGCCATCCCGCCGGGCCGTCGACAAACGTCACGTCCGCCGGTGCGATCCCGGTCGGCAATACCACCCGCATCGACGCGATGCCCGCCGACTGTGACTCGGCTTCGGCAGTGAAGGTGAGCACCGCGTTGGCTGCGCCCGCCTGTGCTGGCGCGCCGGTGACTTCCACATGGGCGGCGGCCGGCGTAGCGACGCCGAGTACTCCGACTAGCACGGCCCCACCGACCAGACCCAGGCGCTGAACCCGACAGGACATCGGCTTGATCGACATGTACTACTCCTCGGTCACGGACATGTGGGCGGCATGGTGAGAGTGCGTTTCGGCATGGTTAGCGGTAGTTCGCATCGTCCGAGTAGTCGCTTCGCCGGTGCCGAAAGTTCCCACGATCAGGAATCGCTGGCCGGGCTCAGTGCCGCGCAGGCCGCGGCGGACGTCGACGACAGTGCGGTCGGCACCCAGCATCTGCTGCTGGGGCTGCTGCATGTCGGGTTCGCCGCCAGCGTCCTCGATCAGCTCGGGGTGACCCGGGAGCAGGTGCGCGCCGTCAACGCTCGGCTGTTCGAGCCGGTGATGATCGCCGGTGACGGTCGCCGTGAGCGGCGGCTGGTGGGGGACGGCGACGCAGACTGGGCGCTGACCGAGGCCCGCCGGATGGCGGCCCGGGCGGGGCAGAGCCAGGTCCGTACCGAACATCTGCTGTTCGTGGTGGCCGTGGATCCCGGGTGTTCTGCTCGCCGGGTTCTCAACGACCTCGGCGTGGATGTCGCCAGGATCAAGAAGGAACTCAGCGAGTTCCTCCCGCCGCCGCCGCGCCGTCGGCGTCTGGGCAAGGGCCGCACGGGAAGGGCGTGCTCGTTCTGTGGCTGCGCGGATGCCGGGAGACCGATGGTCGCCGGCCCCGGCGTGTGGATCTGCGGTGAGTGTGTCCAGCTCAGCGTCGACATCCTCCGGACCAAACGGCGAGGCGAAGTCACCCCGAGTTGGAGGCCTTGACGGTCTTTGCTTTCTCGCCGGCCGGTGTGACCGCGAACCATGTACTCGTAACCGGGAAGGTCCCGAGCGCGCCACAATCGGAGCATGCGCTTCGGCATCCTCGGGCCCACGGACGTCTGCCTCGACGACGGTTCACCTGTTCCGGTCGGTGGCCGCCGGCTGCGGGTGCTGCTGACCGTCCTGCTTGCAGATGCCGGCCGGCTGGTGTCCACGGACCGCTTGCTCCAGCACCTGTACGGCGACCGCCCGAACGTACGTTCGCTGCATGCCCTCCGTTCACAGGTGTCACGCCTTCGCCAGGTGCTCGGGCAGGAGCAGATCGAGACCCACCAGTCCGGCTACCTGATGGTGGTGGCGCGGGGGCGGCTCGACGTGCAGCGGTTCGAGGAGTTGGCGGCCGACGGACGGCAGGCTCTGCTGGCAGGTGACCACCACACAGCCAGTGTGCTGCTGCGGGAGGCGTTGGCGTTGTGGCGCGGTCGCGCCTATGCGGACCTGGAGTCGGTTGATCCGATGATCCTCGCCGGTGCTGGACGGCTGGACGAACTGCGGCAGGGTGCGACCGAGGACTACTTTGAGGCTGAACTCAGCCATGGCGGCACCCCGGATGTGCTCGCCGAAATCCAGGTGGTCGTGGCAGCGGCGCCACTGCGGGAACGGCTTCGAGCGCAGCTGATCCGGGCCTTGGCCGCGGCTGGACGGCAGACGGAGGCGTTCGCTGCCTTCGAGGAGGCTCGGTTTCGGCTGGCCGACGAACTCGGGGTGGACCCGTCCGACGAACTCCGGTCTGCCCATCTCGCCCTGCTGCACGGCAACCCCTTGTCCCCGAGCGACGGGCGACGGCGGTTGCCAGCACAGGG
>CAZCEE010000456.1:0-1989 GCA_964497165.1 uncultured Schumannella sp.
GGGTCGCCTCGAGGATCGCGGCGGGCAGCCGGTCGGCCCCGCCCGTCTCGGCCACGCGAGCCGCGACCGAGTCGGTCTCGCCGAGATGCCGCCACGCGGTGAGCGGCGGCAGTCCCGCCTCGAGCAACACCGAGAGCCGTAGCACCGCAGCCGCAGGAGTCGACGCCGTCACGTGCGCACCTCGAGCCGCCCCCGCCGATCGAGCCCGAGCTTCCCGAGCGCCGCGAGCCGCCGACCCTCGGGACTGCGCTCGACGTGCAGCACGACGTCGAGCGCACTCACCGCTTGTCGCGCGACGGCGTCGGGCGACATCCCGGCGAGCGCCCCGAGCGCTTCCAGCCGCGCCGGAACGTCAGCGAGCGAGTTGGCGTGCAGGGTGCCAGCTCCCCCGTCGTGGCCGGTGTTGAGCGCCGCGAGCAGTTCGCGCAACTCCGGCCCGCGGCACTCACCCACCACGAGCCGGTCGGGGCGCATCCGTAGTGCTTCGCGCACGAGCCGGTCGAGCCCGATGCCGCCCGCGCCCTCGAGGTTCGCCTGCCGCGCCTCGAGAGACACGACGTGCGGATGCGCGATCCGCAGCTCGGCGACATCTTCGAGCACCACGATCCGTTCGTGCGGCGGGGCGGCGGCGAGTAGCGCGGCGAGGAACGTCGTCTTGCCGCTGCCGCCCGCCCCCGTCACGAGCAGGTTGGCGCGACGGGCGATGAGCGGACGGATGCGCCCCACCGGGACGGTCGCGAAGAACCCCGCGGCATCGAGATCGTCGAGCCCGGGTCGCAGCTCAGCGGGCAGCCGCACCGACACCAGGGCGCCGCCACCCGACACCGGCGGCAGCACCGCGTGCACGCGCACCCCGTCTCCGAGCCGCACATCGACGGCCGGCGCCGCCTCGTCGAGATGCCGTCCGCCGAGGGCGATGAGACGCACCGCGAGCTCCCGGGCGACCGCGGCGGGCACCCGCGTCCCCTCGACGACGGCCGCACCTGTACCCCGATCGGCCCACACGGTGCCATCGCCGTTGAGGAAGACATCCGTGACACCCCGCTCAGAAACCACCGCGGCGAGCGGGCCGAACTCCCCCGCCGGCACGCCTCGCGCGACGCCGGTGCCGCGCGCGACGAAGGCTGTCATTCCTCGATGATTCGTTTCACCGCGCTGTACCCCCAATTCGGGGCCCCGAGAGTGCAGAAGCCATCGATCAACCGACTGTGAAGGACACGGCGACGCGCACCGGTGTACCCCGGTTGTCGCCGAAGGTTCGCCGCCTCAGCGGGCGAACCACCAGGAGGGCCTCACGCGAACGGAGAACGCCGGAAACGCACCGTTACAAGGAGAGGGGCGGCGCCCATTGGGGGGAACAGGCGCCGCCACAGCGACGTTGGATTGGGGGGAATCGCGCACGTCGCGAGCCGAGATTGCGCTCGGATGGTCCCGAGTGTACTCCAAATGGAGGACACCGCAATGGTCAGAATGATCACGACTTCCCCTGAGCGCGCAAGGGGTCGTGCACCCCCTCTCCGGGGGCGCTCCTGGGTGCCGAGAAAATCCCCTCCGTCACGTGGCGCAATGGCCGTCTGGCGCCCTGGCGACGCTAGCTAGGATCGACACCGGACCCCGTCGCGGGGCACCGGCAACGCCGCCCGGCCGGTCGAACAGACGCCGCGGGATCCAGCTCCCGCAGAAAGGCCCATCGTCATGACTTCGATCGACAACCTGCTTCACGAGAACCGCCGGTTCCCTCCGAGCTCCGAGTTCGCGGCGGCCGCGATCGCGCAACCCCACCTCTATGAGGCGGCGGCATCCGATCGCCTCGCTTTCTGGGCCGACCAGTCGCGTCGACTGCTGCATTGGCATGAGCCGTTCACCGAGGTTCTCGACTGGTCGGCGGCACCGATCGCCCGCTGGTTCGGCGACGGCAAACTCAACGTCGCGTACAACTGCCTCGACCGGCACGTGCTCGCGGGTCACGGTGGCCGCATCGAGTACCAC
>CAZCEE010000457.1:0-1978 GCA_964497165.1 uncultured Schumannella sp.
AGCTGTGGATGACCTGGAAGCACCTCGGCACGAGCGGGTTCGGCCGCCTGATCGAGGCCAACGACGACCTCGCCGCTCACCTCGCGGCTCGGTGTGCGGGGGCGCCCGACTTCGAGGCCCTGCCCGCCGTTCCGGAGCTCTCCGTGGTCTGCTTCCGTCACCGGCCGCCGGGCATGGCCGGCGCAGACCTCGATGCCCACCAGGACCGACTCCAGGCGGCTCTCGAGGCCTCCGGCGACGGCTGGCTGACCACGACCCGGCTCCTCGGCTCGACCTGGCTGCGCGCCGGGATCGTCAACTACCTGTCAACGGAGGCGGACATCGACCACCTCCTCGACACGCTCCGACGGCTCGCATGAGCGCGCCGATCGATCTCGTTCGCCGCTACTGGGAGCGCTGCTGGAACGAACGGGCCGTCGATGAGCTCGGTGAGATCTTCCACGAGCCGTATCAGCACAACCGCTCAGAGGCCACGATCGCCGACCACACGGCGATCATCGAGGACACCGTTCGTTCGTTCCCGGATGTCCGCGTCGAGATCGTGGACATCGTCGCGACCGGCGACGCCGTGATCAGTCGGGCCAGATTCATCGGGACCCACGGCGGCGAGGTCTTTGGGATCGGGCCGACAGGCCGCGCGATCAGCGCCCCAACCCTCGACGCGTACTTCTTCCGTGACGGCAAGGTGGCCACTCTATGGCATCTCACGGACCACCTCCCGATCCTTCGCGGTATCGGCGCGGAGGCACGGGTGGCAGGGCAGCTGGCCGACCTGGAATGACCGGCTAGGTCCTTGGTCGCGACCGCGCGGCCAGCCGGTCCTGCAGGCGGAACCATTCCCCGGCGAACGGCAGGAACCATGGCCGGCCCTCGTACGGAGCCGGCACCAGGGGGAACTTCAGGCGGGTCAGCGCCGGCGCCTCGCCACCCGCCAGCCATTGCCCGACCCGCGTCCCGAGGTGGGTCATCAGCGCCACGCCGGTCCCGCAGCAGCCCATCGCATACGCGACGCCATCCGTCGTCCGGCCTACGTGCGGCATCCGGTCGAACGTGAACCCGACGTTTCCGCCCCAGGCGTACTCGATCCGGTAGTCGGCCAGCTGTGGGTGGACCTCGAGGAGGCCGCGGTGGAGGATCTGCGCCGTCTTGTCGATCGAGGTCGGCAGGAATGACGCGCGCCCGCCGAAGATCATCCGGCGGTCGGCCGAGACGTGCCAGTAGTACAGGAAGTTCTTGGTATCGAAGAACGCGCGGCCCTTGGGCGACAGCTCGTGCGCGAGGTCATCGGGCAGGACCTCGGACGCGATGATGAACGAGCCGATCGGGATGATCCGGCGTCGAAGCGACGGGACGACCCCATCCGTGTAGCCGTTCGTGGCAACGAACACGTCGTCCGCCAGGATCGCCCCGCGGGACGTCTCGACGACGAAACGACCGTCGGCCTGTCGCCGGATCGTTTCCGCCCGAACGCCTTCATGCAGGTCCGCTCCGGCACGCGCTGCGGCCGCCGCCAGACCCGCAAAATAGCGGCCCGGGTGGAGCAACCCGCTCCCCTCCACCGCGAGCGCGCCGAAGTACGCGTCGCTGCCGATCTCCTCGCGGATCCGCTCGCGCGGGACCACCGTGGACGTCACCCCGACCGAGGCCAGGCTCGCCCGCGCGTGCTCGAGCTCAGGGACGTGCGACGGCGCATACGCGAGCTCGAGTTGACCGGCCTCACGGAAGTCGCAGTCGATCGCCTCCTCGGCGATCAGCCGCTTCACCAGGTCGTAGGAGTCGAGTGTCTCGCGGTAGAGCGCCTTGCCCGTCGCCTCGCCGTAGCGCTTGATGAGCTGCGCCGCGCTCCACTTGTAGCCCGCATGGACGATGCCTCCGTTGCGCGTAGAGGCACCCCAGCCGAGAGTGTGGGCCTCGATCAGCGTCACCGCGACGCCCCGCCGGGCCAGTTCGCGCGCCGCGTTGATCCCCGCGTAGCCCC
>CAZCEE010000458.1:0-1962 GCA_964497165.1 uncultured Schumannella sp.
AGAGCCACGGCATCCAGGGTCTCGGTGAGGGTGCCGATCTGGTTGACCTTCACGAGGATCGAGTTGGCGACGCCGAGGTCGAGACCCTTCTGCAGGCGGGTCGGGTTGGTGACGAAGAGGTCGTCGCCGACGATCTGCGTCTTCTCACCAAGCACGGACGTGAGGTGAGCGTAGCCGTCCCAGTCGTCTTCGTCGAGCGGATCTTCGATGGACGCGAGCGGGTAGTCGGCGACGAGTCCGGCCCAGAACTCGGTGAGCTGCTCGCCCGAGAGCTTCTGCTTCTCGAAGCTGTAAACCCCGTCGGCGAAGAACTCGGTTGCGGCGACGTCGAGGCCGAGCAGGAAGTCTTTGCCCGGCGAGAATCCGGCCGTTCCGATCGCTTCGAGGATGAAGTCGAGTGCCGCGCGGGCACCGGGCAGGTCGGGCGCGAAGCCGCCCTCGTCGCCGAGACCGGTCGACTGGCCCTTCTTCTTCAGGCCCGCCTTGAGCGCGTGGTACACCTCGGCGCCCCAGCGGAGGGCGTCAGCGAACGAGTCGGCGCCGACCGGCAGCACCATGAACTCCTGGATGTCGAGCGCCGTGTCGGCGTGCGCGCCACCATTGATGATGTTCATCATCGGTACCGGCAGCGTGTGCGCGTTGGGGCCACCGAGGTAGCGGAACAGCGGCAGGTCGGCCGAGTCGGCGGCGGCCTTCGCGACAGCGAGCGACACACCGAGGATGGCGTTCGCGCCGACCTTGCTCTTGTTGTCGGTGCCGTCGGCGGCGATCATCTCGGCATCCACGAGGCGCTGGTCGGCGGCGTCGAAGCCTTCGATCGCCGGGCCGAGCACGTCGAGCACGCCGGCGACGGCCTTGAGCACGCCCTTGCCGCCATACCGGTTCTCGTCGCCGTCACGCAGTTCGTACGCCTCGAAGGCGCCGGTCGACGCTCCCGAGGGAACGGCGGCGCGGGAGACGGTTCCGTCGTCGAGGAGCACCTCGACCTCGACGGTCGGGTTGCCCCGGGAGTCGAGGATTTCGCGGGCGCCGACGGCTTCGATGGCAGACATCTTTTTCCTTTGGTTTGGGGGTGGGCTGGTGGCGGTGCCCGAGACGATCCTAGGACTGCGGGGTTTCGTTCAAAGATCGAAGTGCGATGGATGCCAGCGTCGTTGACCTGTCGACGAACGTGAAACTGGTGAAGCCTTCCTTCGCGAGGGCATCGAGTGTGGGCTTCACGTTCTTGGGGCGCGCCACGAGTCGCACCCGGCTGCCGACTGCGATGAGTTCGGCCTTGAGGGTCATCAGTTGCGCAAGGTCGACGTCGGCGTCGTGCAGGAGTGCAACCGCCTCGGCCCCCTCACCCGCGGGCAGGTCGACGAGTTCGACGAGCCGCTCGAAGCCGAGGGAGAACCCGGTCGCGGGCACGTCGGTTCCGAGGAACCGGCCGATCATCCCGTCGTACCGCCCGCCGCCGCCGAGCGAGTACTCGACGCTCGGGTGCGCGAGTTCGAAGATCGGGCCCGTGTAGTACCCCATGCCGCGCACGAGGAACGGGTCGAATCGCAACAACACCTGGCCGGGGTCGGCGCCTCGAGCCGCGGCGACGGCCTCGCCGATCGCGACGAGCCCCGCGACCGCGTCGGCGTCGAGCCCCCCTTCTTCAGACTCGGCGGGAAGCGCCTTGCGGATGGCGGCCCCGCCGAAGGGGAGGAACTCCATGGTCTGCGGTCGGCGAAAGAAGGCCTCGAGCGCATCGACCGCCGCCGCGGTGGAGCCACGTTCGCGCAGTTCGGCGAGCACCCCGTCGTGGGCGATCTTGTCGAGCTTGTCGATCGTGATGAGCGCGCCGTCGTACTCGTCGGGCGCGAACCCGAAGGTGGCGAGCATCCCGATCAGGAGTCGGCGGTCGTTGATGCGGATGAACCCGCCGTCAAGGTCGAGGGCGTCGAGGGTCGCGAGGGTTGCGACGAGCAGCTC
>CAZCEE010000459.1:0-1945 GCA_964497165.1 uncultured Schumannella sp.
GCCGTCGGCTCGCACGACCTCTGACCGACCCACCTGCATGCCGAATTCGCCGATCGGATCGGCGCGCGGCTCGTCGTCTACCCGACCGGTCACAGCCCGTGCGAGACCGCTCCGCACCAACTCGCGCGCGACATGATCGCGCTGTTCGAAGAAGCGGGTTAGGGGAGCCTTTCGCGTTCGATGTCGCGCCCGTCGGCGAGCCGGCGGCGCGCCGCGCGACGGGCCCACGGGGAATCCTCGGGCCAGTGGTTGCGCAACGTCGGGATGATCCACGACAGTCGCCGGGTGAACCCGGTCCAGGTGTCGAACGGCCGGGCCGAGATGCCGACCACCAGATCGGGGTCGTAGCGCACCGTCATCCAGGGCTTGATGTGCAGGCTCAGGTCGAGGTCGTCATGGATGTCGACAGCCTCACGGTGCACTTCGGGGCCGAGCTCGTCCCACACCGCGCGGCGCATCGCGAAGTTGGAGCCGAAGATCGGCGCGTGCCCGAGATAGATCGTCATCGACCAGTACAGGCCGCCGACCCACCAGGATTTGCCGAGCCGACGCTTGATCGGGCCCGCATCGTAGAAGTCGCCCGAGCCGGAGAGCACGTCGAGGTCGGGGTCGCCCTCGAAGGCCGCGACCGCTCGCTCGAGCCATCCGGGCGGGCAGACCGAGTCGGCGTCGATGCGGGCGATCAGGTCACCGCGGGCGGCGTCGAGCCCGACCGAGGAGGCACGCGGGATGCCTGGGATCGGCTCCCAGATCACGCGGGCACCGGCGGCTTCCGCGACAGCGCGGGTGTCGTCGGTCGACCCGTTGTCGACGACGACGATCTCGTCGGGCAAGCGACGTTGCCGCGCGAGCGAGGCGAGGCAGCGCGCGAGCATCTGGGCGTCGTTGCGCGCGGGGATCACCACGGAGACGAGCATCGCCGCCAGGCTACCTCGCCGGCCGATTGAGCCAGAGGTGGAGGGCTGCGTAGGAGCGCCAAGGTGCCCAAGAGGCACGGGGGGACGGGGTGATTCCGAGGGCGGCGGCGGATTGGGCGAGCACGAGATCGGTCGCCGGGAACGCGTCGGGGTGGCCGAGGGCCCGCATCGCTAGGTACTCGGCCGTCCACGGGCCCACCCCGGGGAGGGCGAGCAGCCGGGCGCGCAATTCCGCGACCGGCGTGGCGGGGTCGAGGGTCAGGTCACCCGCCGCGATCACGTCGGCGACCCCGCGGATGGCGGCGACTCGAGCCGTCGGCCCGCGCAGCACCTCGTGCCCCCGGTCGGCGAGTTGCGCGGCCGTCGGGAAGTCGCCGAAGTGTTCGACGAGCCGGCCGAGCACGGTGCGGGCCGCAGCGACGGAGATCTGCTGCCCGACGAGAGTGCGGAACAGCGCCTCTTCGGAGTTCGCACTGCCAGGGATGCGGATGCCGGGCACGGCGGCGACGAGCGGCGCGAGGTCGGGGTCGCGCGCCAGGTGGGCGTCGATCGCGACCGAGTCGGCGTCGAGGTCGAACATGCGTCGCACGCGGGCGGTGAGCGCGGGCAGGTCGGAGAGCGCGGCGAGTCGGGCCTGCAGCACGACGCCCGTCGGTTCGAGGGTGACGTCGATCAGCGCCCGTCCGCCGGGCAGCAGCAGGGGCCTCGCGAACCGGGTGTCGTCGCCCTCTTCGAACCCGCGGATGCCGTGGTCGGCGAAGAACCGGAAGAGGCCGGGTCCGTCGAACGGCGCCCGCGCGGGCAGTCGCAGCGTGATCGTGCCGGCGTCATTCGACGAGGGCGCGCCGCGGCGGGCGAGGGCGCGCAGTTCGGTCGGGGTCGCCCGGTAGACGGCGGCGATCGTGTCGTTGAATTGGCGCAGCGAGCCGAATCCTGCGGCGTAGGCGATGTCGGCGACCGGCAGATCGGTGGCCGCGAGCAGCGAACGCGCGGTCTGGGCGCGGTGTGCGCGGGCCAGGGCGAGCGGA
>CAZCEE010000460.1:0-1915 GCA_964497165.1 uncultured Schumannella sp.
CTGCTCAGAGACCCAGTAGCCGATTCCGGTCCTGCCGCCGGTGACGACGATGGTGCGACCCGCCTGCGACGGCAGGGCGCGCGGATCCCAGCTCACGGGGTCGAGATCGTCCCGGTAGACGCGATCTGCTCGTGGTGGTGGATGACTTCGGCGACGACGAAGTTGAACCACTTCTCGGCGAACGCCGGATCGAGCTGAGCTTCGATCGCGAGAGCTTTCAGTCGGGCGGTCTGCACGCGCTCCCGCTCGGGATCCGAGGCCGGCAGGCCGCGCTTCGCCTTGAGCCGGCCCACCCGCTGCGTCGCCTTGAATCGCTCGGCGAGCAGATGGGTAAGCGCGGCGTCGATGTTGTCGATGCTCTGCCGCAGCTCGGCGAGCTCCTCGCGCGTCTCGTCGTCCATCTCGGCCATGGGCCTCAGCCTATCGAGGGCGGTTGGTCGACTCTCGAGACAGTGTCGGCGGCACAGCGGTGGCCAGCCGCGCTTCGAGCCCCGCGCGCACGCCCGGCCATTCGTCGATGAGGATCGAGTAGACCGCTGAATCGCGCCACGTGCCGTCGGCGCGGATCCGGTCGCGTCGGGTGATGCCCTCGAACTGCGCGCCGAGCTTCGCGATCGCGGCCCGCGAACGCTGGTTGCGCTCGTCGGCCTGCAGTTTCACGCGCCCGAACCCGTGGTCGAACGCGAGCCCGAGCATGAGCAGTTTCGCTTCCGGGTTGACCGCGCTCGCCCAGGTTCGCGGATCCCACGCCGTCCACCCGATGTGGGCGTGCTCGTTCGCGGGGTCGATGTCGTGGAGGCTCGACGTGCCGACGATCGTGCCGGCATCCGGCCCGGCCGTGAGTCGGGCGACGTACGTATTCCCCCGCTCGTGCGGCAGATACTGCAGGGCGAACGTCGCGAATGCCGCCTCATCGGCCGGCAGCCCGGCCGGACCGCCGCCATAGCCCCCAGCGAACACGTCGGGATTCCCGAGTGCCGCCCACAGACCGGGCAGGTGTTCGGGGGTGAACGGCTCGAGCCGGATGAACCGGCCGTCGAGCACGCGGCGATCGGGGCGGGTGGCACTCACTCTGACATCCTCCCAGGCACTACGGTGTGGCCATGTCTTCGCAAGGATCCAGCCGCTTCGACGCGCCCGGCTGGCGCTTCGCCGGCGCCATCGTCTCGTGGGTGATGTTCGCCTTCTTCTTCCTCGGGCTCTACCAGACCGCCGCCGTCGTCATCGGCCTCGGCGGCTTCTGCGCCTCCGGCGGGGCGTACGTGATCGAAACCGAGTGCCCCGAGGCGGTGGTCGTGTTCGCCCCGCTCGGCATCTTCGGGATGTTCGCCGCCGCCGGCGTTGCGCTGTTCTTCGCCCGCGGATTCGGGGTGTCGCTCATCGCCTGGGCGTGGCCGATCCTGTTCGTCGGTCTCGGCATCCAATTCATCCTCGGCGCGGTCAACGGCGTCGGAATCATCAGCAACATCATTGTCGGCGTGCTGTTCATCGGAATGGGCCTCGCGCCGGTGTGGTTCGTGATCAGCAGCAAGGCGATCGCGCCGACGCTCGTCGGGTCGGTGAGCATCACCGGCGCGCGATTCCAGTACGACGGGAAGGCGCGCCGCTACTTCGGGCTCACCCCGACCGAGGCGGAGGAGGTCACCACTCCCACCGGGGTCGACTGGGTGATCGCGCTCGGGCTCTGGTTCGTGTCGGTCGCGCTCGGCTCGTGGTTGTCGATCACCGCGTTCAACGCGCTCGCGACGTCGGCCTGACTCCTCCGCGTACGCTGCTGGAATGACGCCTGAGGAGCTCGCCGACCTCGCGCATCTGCGCCGGGCACGCGACCTCATCGACCGCGAATACGCCCGGCCGCTCGACGTACCGGAGATGGCGCAACGGGCGCTCATGTCGCCGTCGCACTTCGCCCGCC
>CAZCEE010000461.1:0-1914 GCA_964497165.1 uncultured Schumannella sp.
TCACCGCTCATGACGCGGAACCGATCCTGGATCAGCCCTGACGGATCTGCCGTCCTGTCGCCGAGGACCAGCGCCTGCAGCCAGAACGGCGACCCGCGCGCCCGGCGCCACAGATCGGCCGCCTCGCCATCACCGAGCCTGGCGTCGAGGGCCCGGACCAGCGACACACCCTCCTCCAGGGCGAGCGGGCCCAATTCGATGTGCGCCCGTCGGTCGGCCGGAACGACTGCATCGAGGGCGGCGGCGAAGATCCCGGCGGTGGGTGCAGGTCGTGCTGCAGCGATGACGACCAGCTCGCTGCCGCTCGCTGCCGCAGCCTGCAGCACGTAGTGGATTAGACCCAGGGACAAGTCGTCGACCCACTGCAGGTCGTCGATCGCGATCAGCATCGGGCGCGACGATGCAAGTGCCCGATGGGCTCCCTCGAAGATTCGGAGTGGATCGCGTGACTCCTGCGCAAGCTCACCGAAGACCAGCCGATCGAGGTCGCGCCCAGAGCCGGGAACCTCCGCCAGCATGCGGAGCAGCGCCGCCGCGGCAGCCAGGGGTACCGATTGGATCGGCTCGAAGCCGACAACGCGGCCCTGCGGCATCTTCGTTTGCTCGAGAACCTGCGCGAGCAGGCGGCTCTTGCCGGTTCCGGGCTCGCCAGTGATGAGGGAGGCTGCTGGCAGTCGTGCTCGATGAGCCCGCCTTTGCAGCTCAGCGAGCCGATCGAGCTCCTCCCGTCGGCCGATGAACGGCTCGTTCACCGATGGAGCCTACCGCAGGCTCAGGCTCGTCAGCGTGCGGGCATGAACGGCTCCGAGTAAGCGCCACCTGCTGGGATGCTCGACGCGCGATCGCCGCATCACGGCTTCATGCTCCATCGGACGTTTGACCCCCAACCGACCACATCGGTATCCTGCTGCTTGATGAGCGTCGCGCTGCGCAACGTGCTCGCCTGCGCTCAATTTCCTTGTCGATGCACGCGCGAATCGCGGCGGCGGAGTAGCTCAGTGGTAGAGCAGGGGACTCATAAGCCTCCCCAGCTAACCGCTGTGGTCTCCCGAGTGGGATCAGATCGGGAATCTGCTCACTTATGGGCTCTATCGGCGGGCAGCCCAAAAGCACATAACTCCGATAGAGCACATACGTGAATCGGCCGCAACGGCATTCCAGCAGGCGCGACAAGGAACGGCCCGGGATCCGAGAGATCCCGGGCCGTCAAGCCTGGGCCGAGCGCTGATGCTCGTTCAGTAGCCGCCGGCGTAGACGAGATAGCCGTAGTAGCGGGTGCCGTTCGGGAAGTTCGGGTCGTCCGTGAAGCCGTAGTAAACCGAGTTCGTGGCGTCGTTCGTCTCGGTCGTGGCATCTGCTCGGAGCTTGCTCATCACCGAGCTCGGACCACCTGTGCAGCCGCCCGTTGCGATGCAGAGGGCGGCCGTCCCCGCCACGTGCGGCGAGGCCATGCTCGTGCCCGAAATCGTGTTGTAGCCGCCGCCCTTCCACGTCGACAGGATGCAGACGCCCGGAGCGGCGATCGTATGCGCCTGGTCCGAGCTCAAGGTCGCGAAGTTCGAGAAGGTCGCTGACTTGTCGTCTGTCTCGCCGGTGCGGCAGGTAGGCGCCCCGCCGAGTTTGCCGGGCTGACCGTCGCTGTCCGACATCGCCGTGACGGTCAGGACCTCGTTGTATGCCGCCGGGACGAAGCCCGCGAAGTCAACGTTCGAGTTGCCGGCCGCCACGACGTACGTCACGCCTGCCTCGACCGAATTGCAGATGGCGAGGTGCAGCGCGTCGTTGTTCGACTTGCCGCAGTTGCCGTCGTCCGAGCCTGAGCCGCCGAGGCTCATGTTCGCGACTTGGATATTCAGCTCTTCCGCGTTATCGGTCACCCAGTCGATGCCGCAGGCGACCGAAGCAAAGCTTCCG
>CAZCEE010000462.1:0-1897 GCA_964497165.1 uncultured Schumannella sp.
CACGTGGCGGGAAGCGGAGCGCTGCGACCAGGTGGCGGGAGCCGCCCCGCTGGGCGGTCGGGTGACGCGACGGGCCGGGACGGGCTGGTTCCTGGTCGGGGACGCCGTCGGGTTCCTCGATCCGTTCACCGGCGAAGGCCTCCATCGCGCGCTGGTCTCGACGGAGCTCGCCGCAGCCGCGATCCGTGCGGTGCTGGATCGTCCGGAGCGCGCGGATCGGGTCGCCGGCGCCTACGACCGGGCGATGCGCCGCAGGTTCGCCGCCAAGGACGTGGTCTCCTGGCTGGTCCAGGCCTTCCTCGCCCGGCCGGCGCCGTTCGAGTACGCCGCCCGGCGGCTGGCCGCCCGACCGGACGTTCGTGCGACGATGGGTCTCGTGATGGGTGACCTCGTGCCCGCATCCCGCGGCCTGGACCCGCGGTTCCTCGCGTCGCTGCTCGCCCCGTGAACGGGGATGACGGCGCCGAGGCGGGCGCGGGCGTCGGCATCGGCACGGACCGGACGCGCGTCGCGGCCTACGCGGTCACCCGCGACGATAACGACCGCATCCTGCTATGCCACATCGCCCCGTCGGTCGGGGTCGGCGACATCTGGACGCTGCCGGGCGGGGCCCTCGAGTTTGGCGAACCGCCGGAGGCCGCGGTCCAGCGCGAGCTGGCCGAGGAGACCGGCTATACGGGTGAGCTCGACGGCCTCGTCGGGGTCATCGACCGGCTGTTCCACGACGATTCCGGCGACGGTCGGCTCCATGCGATCCGCATCCTGTATCGCGTCCGCATCGTGGGCGGCGAGCTACGGGACGAGCCGGATGGCTCGACCGACACCTGCCGCTGGTTCGCACCCTCGGAGACCCGCGGCCTGCGCCTCGGGGAGCTGGCACGCTATGCGCTCGATCACACGTCTGCGGACGCGGCGAGCTGACGGCGCGTCGATCGACCAGATGCACAGCGAGATCGCCATCGATATCGCAGCCCCGGCCGACCTCGTCTTCGCCCTGGCCCAAGACGTCGAGCGCTGGTCGACCCTGCTCCCGCACTACGTCCGGTCTCGGGCCAGTGACCACGACCCGTCGGGCCGTGCCTTCGTGGAGTTCATCGCGCGGCGTCCGCTGGTCTCCGTGCTCGGAATCGGCCTGCCCGTCGTCTGGTGGTCCCGAACGTGGAACGAACCTGCGACCCGACGGCTGCGGTTCGAGCATATCGCCGGGGCGACCCGGGGGATGGACGTCACGTGGCGGATCGAGCCGACCGGTAGCGGGTCCGACTGCCGGGTGACGATCGAGCACGAGTTCGAGCCCCGGCTCCCGGGCTTCGCCGCGTTCGTCGATCGCTTCTTCACGCGGCCGATCGCCGGCCGGACGCTGACCACCTTCAAGGCGCTCGCCGAGGCGATGCACGAGGCGTTGCAGTCCGAGTCGGCGCCGCCGACGAATCCATCGAGATGAGCGGCCGCCGACGGATCTGGATCACGGGCATCGGTCTGGTCACACCGATCGGAACGGGCGTCGACGCGTTCCGAGCAGGCCTCCGCGAGGCTCGCTCGCCGATCAAGCGGATCGATCGATTCGACGCGTCCGCGTTCCGCTCGCAGGTCGCCGCCCAGGTGGATGACTTCGACCCGCTGGCGTGGATGGCACCGAAGACCGCGCGCCAGCTCGACCGCTTCAGCCAGTTCGGGATGGTGGCGGGGCGCCTCGCCCTGGACGACGCGCGGCTGACTCCCGGCGCCGACGGTGCCGCCAGCCCGGAACGCATCGGGATCTATCTCGGCTCGGCGCTCGGGGGGATCGCCTATGCCGAGGAACAGCACACGCGCTACCTCGAGAAGGGCATCCGCCAGGTCGCCCCGAATCTCGCGCTGGCGGTGTTCGGCGGCGCGGCCCCGGCCAACCTCGGCA
>CAZCEE010000463.1:0-1884 GCA_964497165.1 uncultured Schumannella sp.
CGACCCGGCAGAGACGGTCTGCGTCGCGGACCCGGGTTCGGCCGGCGTCGAG
Organism: uncultured Schumannella sp.; assembly: GCA_964497165.1. GTDB lineage: Bacteria > Actinomycetota > Actinomycetes > Actinomycetales > Microbacteriaceae > Pseudolysinimonas_A. The sequence continues at coordinate 53 of CAZCEE010000463.1, forward strand.
ATCCTCGAACCGCGGGAGGTGCCGCTCGGGGGGCCTCGCGCGTTGCCCGTGCTCCGCACCCTTCCGCAGCGGGCCCGCAGCCTGGTCGGCGCGTGGTGCTTCGTCGACTCCTACGGCCCGGTTCCGCACGGCCGCGCGGGCGCGATGGATGTGCCCCCGCATCCGCATACCGGCCTGCAGACCGTGACCTGGCTCTACGCGGGCGAGATCGAACACCGCGATTCGGCCGGAAGCCGCGCGCTCATCGAGCCCGGGCAGGTCAATCTGATGACAGCCGGCGCCGGCATCCAGCATTCGGAGGTGTCGACCGGCCGCGCCCGCGAACTGCATGGCTTGCAACTGTGGATCGCGTTGCCCGATCGGTCGCGGAACGTCGCGCCGTTCTTCGAGTCGTTCACACCGTCGCCGGTGACCGTCGGGGATGCCATGGTGCGGGTCTTCGTCGGCGAGCTCGCCGGAACCTCCTCCCCCGTCTCCGCCTTCACCGGTCTCGTCGGAGCGCAGGTCGACCTGCCCGCCCACGGGGTCGCCGAACTCGCGGTCGACCCACGGTTCGAACACGGTTTCGTCGTGGATGCCGGCGCCCCGCTGCTGCACGGAAGCGTCATCCCGACCGGTCGGCTCGGCGTCGTGCCCGCGGGCCCGGGCACCCTCCGCCTCGAAGCGGGGGCGACCGCCGTGCGGGGCCTGCTCATCGGCGGGGAGCCCCTCAGCGAGCCGATCGTCATGTGGTGGAACTTCGTCGGCCGCAGCCACGAGGAGATCGTCGCTTTCCGGGAGCAATGGCAGGCCGAGGTCATCGACGGCGCGAACCCCGTCGGTCGGTTCGGTTCGGTCGCCGGATACCCCGGTGCGGCCCTGCCCGCGCCCGAGCTGCCGAACGTACGGCTGCGGCCGCGCGACTGACTTCTCGCCCGTCGACTTCCCACGGGGGTGCGCGTCTGCCACGGTGGGAGACATGAGACGACGCATCCTGCCCCGCATCCTCGCCGTCGGGGTTCTCGTGCTCGCCCTCGCGGGGTGCGTACGGTTCCAGGCCGACCTGACGCTCAACCCCGAGAACACCGTCGACGGCAGCATCGTTGTCGCCGTTCTCGTGTCGGAGGACACCGACGAAGCCCGTGAGCAATCCCTCGCGGCAGCCGACCAGATCGAAGCCGACCTGCTCGGGTCGCTGCGCGACGCGTCCGGCGTGACGACCAGCGAATACGAACAAGACGACTACATCGGGTCACGCATCGTCTTTGACGACGTCGCCCTCGACGCCTTCTCGGGTCAGAGCGACGACTCCCTCAAGATCGTGCGCGAAGACGACGAGTACATCTTCACGGGCGCGCTCGACTTCAGCGGCGAATCCGTCCCGGCTGACGACACCGCAGAAGGCGACGACAACCTCACGGTGTCGGTCACCTTCCCCGGCGAGGTCAACGACCACAACGGCGAACTCTCGGGCACCACGGTCTCGTGGTCGACGTCCGTCGACCAGCGTCTGGAGATGTCGGCGCGCGGATCGGCGACCCCGGCCGGCCCGCCGATCCTGTTGATCGTGGGGATCGCGCTCGTCGTGCTGCTCGTCATCGCCGCCGTTGTCGCCGTGCTGCTGTTCGTGCGCTCGCGGGCGAAGAACCGTGTGGGCACACGCTGGTGGTCGGTGGCCATGCTGAACCGGTGGCGCTGCCCGCGTTTCCGCTGCTCGCGCGTTATGGGCTGGGGCCGGCGGAGACGGAGGCGCTGAGTCTCCGGCGCGTCGAGGAGGCCTTGCGCGGCGTCGGCTCCTGGAGCAAGCTCGAGGCGGAGATCGTCCGGCGCATCGTCTACGCCGGCGGCGATCC
>CAZCEE010000464.1:0-1876 GCA_964497165.1 uncultured Schumannella sp.
TCGGCGCCGACCGGGTGCTGGAATGTGTCGGCACCGAGGAGTCGATGCGGCAGGCGCTCGGGTCGACGCGGCCCGGCGGTCAGGTCGGTTTTGTCGGCGTACCCAACGGCGGGTCCGAACTGCCGATTCGGGCGCTCTTCTCGAGCAACGTGGGGGTGCGCGGCGGCGTCGCCCCGGTACGCAACTACATCTCGGAGTTGCTGCCCGAAGTGCTCGACGGACGGTTGCAGCCGGGCAAGGTGTTCGACCTCGAACTGCCGCTCTCGCAGGTCGCCGAAGCCTACGCCGCGATGGACGAGCGCCGCGCGATCAAGGTGCTGTTGCGCCCGTAGCCCGCTCAAGGTGGCGCAGATGCATCTCGGTCTGGGCCAGCGCGGAGAGTCGGAGGAACCCGGCGAGGTTCTGCCACCCGTCGGTCCACTCCACGCGGGCAGCGATCGCCCACACCGTGGCTCCCGGGTCGGTGGCGGCGATTCCGGCGATCTCGGCACTGCGTCGACGGTGCCGATCGGCGATCTGGGTCGCGCGCACGGCGAGCCCGCGGAACCGGTAGCCGTGACCCGGGCACACCTCGGCATCGTCGAACGCGGCGACTCGGGCGTACGACTCGAGTGCCGCCCCGATCGGATCGTCGTCGGGAGTGAAGCCGCCGAGCCCGAGGCCGGGGTTGATGATCGGCAGCACGTGGTCGCCGCTGAAGAACAACCCGTCGGTCACATCGTGCAGGCAGATCGACCCCGCGGTGTGGCCGGGGGTGTGAACGACACGTACCTCGCGACCGGGGATGTCGAGCAGGTCGCCATCCTCAAGTACGACGTCGGCGACGAGGCCCGACGGCTCCGAGCGAGGCGTCACGACGGCGGAGAGTTCCGCGATGTGTTCCGCCGGCACTCCCCAGCGGGCGATCGTCGCCTCGGGGTTGGGATACATCGGCCGACTGAGTGCGGCGTGCTCGGCGCGGTGCAGCGCAACCGGGATGCCGCGCTCGGTGCGCAGGCGCGTCCCGAGCCCGAGGTGGTCGGGATGCAGGTGCGTCGCGGTGATCGAGCGCACATCGTCGAACCTGAAGCCGGCGACTCTCAGCCCCGCCTCGAGTCGGGCCAGGTTGTCGTCGGTGCCCCAGCCGGGATCGACGAGGTGCACGCCGCCGCCTGCGTCGGTGAGGGTGTAGCAAAGCGTGCTCTCGACGACCCCCGGGTGCGGCAACGGCAGCGGGATCGCCCACACCCCGTCGCGCACCTGCTCGATCTCGGGTGTCGTGCGGGCGAGCGCTGCACCGTGCTGGGCGACGCTCGTGGGCGCGTACTCGTGGGTCATTCTGTGTCGTGCACGGCTACGAGAGCTCTTCGCGGATGACCTCGATGAAGGCGTCGACATCCGCCTCGGTCGTGTCGAAGGCCGTCATCCAACGCACCTCGCCCCGGGCGCGATCCCAGTCGTAGAAGCGCACCTTCGCCCGGATGCGGTCGGCCGCAGCGTTGTCGAGCACGGCGAACACCGCGTTGGCCTGAGTCGCCTGGCTGAAGCTGAGGCCCGGCAGTGCGAGCTCCTCGAGCGCCCCGCGCAGCCGTGCCGCCATCGCGTTCGCGTGCAGGGCGGCCGAGATCCCGAGCCCGCCCTCGAAGAGCGCCAGCAACTGCGCCGACAGGAAGCGCATCTTGCTCGAGAGCTGCATCGTCGTCTTGCGCAGGAAGACGAGCCCGTCGACGCGGGACTGGTCGAGCACGACGACCGCTTCCGCGCCGAGCAGCCCGATCTTGGTGCCGCCGAAGCTCAGGATGTCGACGCCGGCATCCACGGTGAACTCACGGAAGGGCACGCCGAGGGCGGCGGCGGCGTTCCAGATGCGGGCGCCGTCCATGTGCAGCGCCATCCC
>CAZCEE010000465.1:0-1866 GCA_964497165.1 uncultured Schumannella sp.
CGGGACGGCGCGCGGCGCTGGGACCGCGGCGGCGGCGCGAAAGCGCCCCCGCCCTCAAGCGGGGTCCGCGCCCGGCAGTGAGCCCCGCTCGTCGAAAGCGGCATCAGAGTTCCTCGTCCGGGTAGACCGGCCGCGCTCGCACCGCTCGGGCGAGTTCGCGGTCGTCTTCTTCGTGGCTTGCGGCCCGCGCCGTGCGGATCGCCTCGACGATCCAGCTCACGGCGGGAATGACGCTCACGAGTGCCGCGAGCGCGCCGATGGCGGCGAAGGTGATGGCGACGATCGGGATGCCGGCGTTGCACGCGCCCGCGCCGCAGCCTTCCGCGATCGTCACATCGACGACCGTGAAGCTGATGGCTGCAACGAGGATCGCTGTCAACGCGACCACGCCCAACACTCGCGACGAGTGCACTGGATTCCGACCCTCTCGATCGCGATCCCCATCGCGATTGCTGTCGACACTATGCGGTGAGCAGGGCTCGGATAAGCCCCGCTTCGGGGGTTCCCCTTTCGGGTCGCACCCCTTCGCGGCCCTCCACCCATAGCGAGATGGGCAATGCCACACTGGCCAGATGGATGCCGTCATGGGCGCGCTCATTGCAGCCGGAAGCGGCCTGGTGGCCGGGTCGTTGCTGCTGATCGGCGCCGGGATCGCGTGGCTGGTCAGGGTGCCGCGGGGGGTCGTTGCCGGCATCACCGCGTTCGGCGCCGGAGTGCTCATCTCCGCCCTCGCCTACGAACTGGTCGCGGAAGCCCACGCCACCGGCGGGCTCTGGCCCACAGTGCTCGGCTTCGTGCTCGGCGCGCTCGTCTACGTCGGTGCCGCCGAGCTCGTCGATGCCCGCGGCCGTCGCAGGGGAGAGAACAAGAAACCGGGGGGAATCGCGCTGCTCATCGGTGCGCTCGTCGACGGCATCCCGGAGTCGGTCGTCCTCGGCACAACCGTCGCCGCAACCGGGGGCCTGAGCCTGCCGATCCTGCTCGCGATTGCGATCGCGAACCTTCCCGAGGGTCTCGCGAGTGCCGCCGGGATGAAGGATGCCGGCCGCTCGGGGCGCTACGTCTTCGGGGTCTGGGGTTCGGTCGTCACCGTCTCGGGGCTTGCTGCGCTGCTCGGCTACCTGCTGCTGCGCGACGCGCCACCCGAGCTGATCGCGTTCATCACGACGATCGCGGCGGGCGGCATGCTCGCGATGGTCTGCAACACGATGATCCCGACGGCGTTCGCCCGCGACCGCGCGGCGACCGGGTTGCTCGCCACCCTCGGATTCTTGGTCGCGTTCATTCTGTCCAACCTGGGGTGAAACGGCCTCCCCTTAACGGAAGAGCACGCTTAGGCTCACTCGTATGCAGGGAACCACGCCTGTCCAACCGACGACCGGTCCCGAGCCCGCCACAAGCGTGCTGACCGGCGGCGGACCCACCAGAACCGAGCACGACTCGCTGGGATCGATGCAGATTCCGGCAGACGTCTATTGGGGCATCCACACCGCGCGAGCGTTGGTGAACTTCCCGATTTCGCGCCGCGCGATCTCGAACTACCCCAGCCTCCTGCGCTCCCTCGCCTACGTGAAGCAGGCGTCTGCCCGCGCCAACAAAGAGATCGGGGTGCTCGACCCCGACAAGGCCGACGTCATCGACGCCGTGTGCCAGCGGATCGTCGCGGGTGAATTCCACGACCAGTTCGTCGTCGGAGTCATCCAGGGCGGTGCGGGCACGAGCACCAACATGAACGCCAACGAGGTGATCGCCAACATCGGCCTCGAAGCGATGGGGTACGGCCGTGGCGAGTACGAACACCTCAGCCCGATCGACGACGTCAACCGCTCGCAGTCGACCAACGACGTCTACCCGACCGCCATCAAG
>CAZCEE010000466.1:0-1864 GCA_964497165.1 uncultured Schumannella sp.
ATTGGCTTGAATGCCGGGCCGCGCGCGCTACCTAGATTGACCGACGAGCTGGCCTATCTGCCATCCTCGCGCTCACAAGCGCCTTCGGGCGCGAAGTCTGGCAATACGTCGTCGAGTCGCTGGCCCGGACGGACGACAACAACCGGTCGATGGGCGTGATCGACGACATGCGACGAGACACTTCCGAGGAGGAGGCGCCCGACCGGACCGCGGGCGTGGCTGCCGACGATGATGAAATCGGCGTCTTCGGCCTCGGCAGCATCGATCACGGACGCTCCGGGGTCGCCCTCCCAGATGAGGAATTGAGCAGCGATGCCGAGTTGTCGCGCGGTCGCGACGCTCCTCGCGAGAGCTGACTCGCGCTGGGCGCGGACCTGGTCGACACGCGTGTGAAACAGGCCGCCAGGCAGCCGGAGGCGGGATGGATCAATCACGCTCAGGAAGAGCAGGCTCGCCCCGACCCGCGACGATAGCTCGATTCCGGCAAGCTCTGCGGCGGCGGACGTCGGGCTGGCGTCCGTCGCGACGAGCACGCGCTGAGGGCATGCCTCATTTGGTGTTCGTTCGTCGCCGATTGTGTCCACGAGGGCCGAAACGGGCTCCGCGCGCCCATGGGACGATGCAGGCGGCAGCGCTTGGGTTGGGTCCATGTGCGGAACGGTCGCTCGACGGCGACGTAAGGGCTAGGTGCCGCTTGGCCCGTTGCGGGGGGCCGGACGTCCCGAGCCTAGACCAACGCTGGTAGGCTCGCAGTCATGGCTCCTCGTCGGCCTTCCGGGAGTATTCCCGAAGAGTCTCTCGACGCGGCCGCGCTGAATGCCGTGGACGAAGCCGCCCGCGCGATTGCCGGACTCCTCAACCTCGAGGACGCCCTCCAGCTCATCGTTGAGCGGGTCAGGTCGCTCGTCGGCGCCCGCTACGCCGCACTCGGAATCGTCGGCTCAGACGATCGAATTCAGCGCTTCATCACGAGCGGGATGAGCCCCCACCAGCGCGAGGCGATCGGGCCGCTGCCGCGGGGTCGCGGGCTGCTCGGCCTGATCATCCGTAATGCGCGCTCGTACCGGATCCCGAATATCGCCGCCCACCCTGACAGCTCGGGGTTCCCGGAGAACCACCCGCCGATGACATCGTTCCTTGGCGTCCCGGTCACGTCGCGCGGCCGCCCGGTCGGCAACTTCTACCTGACCGACAAGGCCGGCGTGACCGAGTTCACCCCGGACGATCAGCGGCTCGTCGAGCTGTTCGCCCTCCACGCCGGCATCGCCATTGAGAATGCGCGGCTGCATCAGCAGGCCGCCGAGTACGCGATCGTTGAGGAGCGGGACCGGATCGGTCGCGATCTGCACGACGGGATCATCCAGTCGCTCTACGCGGTGTCGCTCTCGCTCGAGGACGTCCCCGAGATGATGGCGTCATCTCCGGACGAGGCCGAGGGCCGCGTCGACGCCGCGATCGACTCGTTGCAGGCCTCGATTCGCGAGCTGCGAAATTTCATCTATGACCTGCGGCCGGAGACCTTTGACGGCGTCGATGTCCCGGCCGGCATCGTCGCTCTCGGCGAACAGTTCCGCTACAACACGCTCATCGAAATAGACATTGACATCGATGCGACCGCGGCCAAGGAACTCTCCCCGGCGCACGGAGCCGAGCTCCTCCAGCTTGTTCGGGAATCCCTGAGCAACGCCGCCCGCCATGCGCGGGCCAAGCATCTCGTCGTGACCTTCCGTCGCGAGAAGGACGGGCCGATGCTGATCGTGGCCGACGACGGCGTCGGCTTTGACGCTTCAGGCCCGGTCGCGGCCGGCCACCAGGGCCTTGCCAACATGAGTGCTCGTGCGGAGGCGATCGGGGCGACATTGCG
>CAZCEE010000467.1:0-1855 GCA_964497165.1 uncultured Schumannella sp.
GGATCTCGGCCATGATGCACGGCTACCTCGCCTTCGACGCCGACGGTGAGCTGCTCCTGCCCTTCCGCACCTGGCGCAACACCACCACCGGCGACGCCGCCACCGAGCTGACCGGGTTGTTCGGCGTCAACATCCCGCTGCGCTGGTCGATCGCGCACCTGCACCAGGCGGTGCGCGACGCCGAGCCGCACGTGCCCGAAATCGCGTCGCTGAACACCCTCGCCGGGTACGTGCATTTCGCGCTGACCGGTCGTCGGGTGTTGGGCATCGGCGACGCGTCGGGGATGTTCCCGATCGACCCCGCCTCCCCCAGCTATGACGCCGACTTCGTCGCGCGCTACGACCGGCTCGTGCAGGACTCGGCGCTAGCCCACCCCTTGCGCGAACTGCTGCCCGAAGTGCTCGTCGCCGGGCAAGCGGCGGGCGAGCTGACCGCCGAGGGAGCCGCGCTGCTCGATCCCACCGGGGCCCTGCAGCCGGGCGCCGTCTTCTGTCCGCCCGAGGGCGACGCCGGCACCGGGATGGTCGCCACCAACGCCGTCGCCCCCCGCACCGGCAACGTGAGCGCGGGCACGAGCATCTTCGCGATGGTCGTGCTCGAGCGTCCCCTCCAGCACGTGCACCACGAACTCGACGTCGTCACGACGCCGGCCGGCGACCCGGTCGCGATGGTGCACTGCAACAACGGGGCGAGCGAACTCGCGGCGTGGGCGGGGATGTTCCACCGCTTCGCCGAGGCAGCCGGGCTAGCCGTCGACATCGACACGACCTACGACGTGCTGTTCAAGGAAGCCCTCAACGGCGCCGCGGATGCCGGGGGGCTGCTCGCCTACAACCACCTCGCGGGCGAGCCGATCGCCGGGCTGACCGAGGGGCGCCCGCTGTTCGTGCGCACCCCCGACAGCCGGCTGAACCTCGCCAACGCGATGCGCGCCCACCTCTACGGCGTCTTCGGCACCCTCAGCCTCGGCATGCAGGTGCTCGCCGAGGAGGGCGTGAAGCTGACACGGATGTCGGCGCACGGCGGCATGTTCCGCACCGCCGGGGTGGCTCAGCGCTTCCTCGCCGCCGCTCTCGATGCACCCGTCGAGGTCGCCGAGAGTGCTGCCGAGGGCGGTGCGTGGGGAGTCGCCGTGCTCGCCGCGTTCGCCGCCTCGGGCGGTGGCGACCTGGATACCTACCTGCGCGACAGCGTCTTCGCGTCGACCGAATCCCGCACCGTGCAACCCGGCGTCGACGACGTCGCGGGCTACGCCGCCTACCTCGACCGCTACCGCGCCGGCCTCGCCGTCGAACGCGCCGCCGTCACCGCTCTCTAAACGAAGGACACCTGCATGAGCCGCTCAATCGTTCCCGACCTGAAGACCAAGGTCATCTGGTTCCTCACCGGCAGCCAGGGCCTCTACGGCGAAGAGACGCTGCGCCAGGTCGCCACCCAGTCTCAGGCCGTCGCGACGGGCCTTGCGGAGGCGGCCGACATCCCGGTCACCGTCGTCTGGAAGCCCGTGCTGACCGACAGCGACGCGATCCGTCGCACGATGCTCGAGGTCAACGCCGACGACGACGTCATCGGCGTGATCACCTGGATGCACACCTTCAGCCCCGCCAAGATGTGGATCGCCGGGCTCGACGCGCTCGCCAAGCCGCTGCTGCACCTGCACACGCAGGCCAACGTCGACCTGCCCTGGGGCGAGATCGACTTCGACTTCATGAACCTCAACCAGGCCGCACACGGCGACCGCGAGTTCGGGTACATCGAGACCCGTCTCGGCATCCCGCGCACGACCGTGGTGGGTCACGTGTCCGACCCCGCGGTCACCGCTTCGAGCGCGTCACTGTCGCTGACCATGCTGAA
>CAZCEE010000468.1:0-1844 GCA_964497165.1 uncultured Schumannella sp.
GCGCACCGGGTCGTACAAGATCCGCGGTGCGTACAACCGGCTCTCCCAGCTCACCGCCGATGAGCGCAGCCGCGGTGTTGTCGCCGCGTCGGCCGGCAACCACGCACAAGGCGTCGCGCTCGCCGCGCGTGAGCTCGGCATCACCGCCACGATCTACATGCCCACCGGCGTCGCCCTGCCGAAGCTGCAGGCGACCCGCGGGTACGGCGCCGATGTCGTGCTCGAAGGCGACATCTTCGACGCCACGAACGCCGCCGCGCAGGCGTTCGCCGCCAGCACCGGCGCGATCTTCATCCCGCCCTTCGACCACCACGACATCGTCGCGGGGCAGGGCACACTCGGGCTCGAGATCCTCGACCAGCTGCCCGACGTCGGCACCATCGTCGTGCCGATCGGCGGCGGCGGGCTCATTTCGGGACTCGCCTCGGCAGTCGCGCAGGCGGCGGCCGACCGTGACATTCGCATCGTGGGCGTGCAGGCGCACAACGCCGCACCGTACGTGCCGTCGCTCGCGGCGGGCGAGATCATCCCCATCACCATCGGCCCGACGATCGCCGATGGCATCGCGGTTGCCCGCCCGGGAACCCTCAACTTCGAGATCATCCGCCAAACCGTCGATGACGTCGTGACCGTGAGCGACGACGACATCGCTCGCGCCCTCGTCGTGCTGCTCGAACGCGCGAAACTCGTCGTCGAGCCGGCTGGAGCCGTCGGCGTCGCCGCCCTGCTCGCCGGGGTCGTCGACGCGGAAGGGCCGACCGTCGTAGTGCTCTCCGGCGGCAATATCGACCCGATGGTCATGGAGCGCGTCATCGGCCGCGGCCTCGCCGCCGACCAGCGTTACCTGAAGGTCGTCATCCCTCTGCCCGACCGGCCCGGGCAGCTCGCCCGCATCGCCGAGATCATCTCGGAAGCCAACGCCAACGTCGTCGAGGTGCTGCACACCCGGCACGGGTCGGGCCTCATGATCAGCGAGGTCGGCATCGAGATCCACATGGAGACCCGCGGCCCGACGCACGCCGAACTCGTGCTGTCACACCTGCGCGATGCCGGCTACCGCCCCCGCGTCACGACCTAGGGCTTAGCCCTTGTACGTCTCTACCTTGGTGACCTCGACCGCGATCTCCTTACCCGACGGCGCCGTGTAGGTGGTCTTCTCGCCCACCTTCAGGCCGAGGATCGCCTCGCCGAGAGCGCTGGTCGCCGGGTAGACGTCGAGGTCACTTGAGTCGTCGGCGATCTCGCGGCTGCCGAGCAGGAACGTGGTGGCGTCGCCGGCGATCTTCGCGGTGACGACGGTGCCGATTTCGACGACGCCGGATGCGGCGGGAGGCTCGCCGACGGTGGCTTGCCGCAGGAGGTGCGTGAGCTGGCGGATGCGGGCCTCGATCTTGCCCTGCTCATCCTTCGCGGCGTGGTATCCGCCGTTCTCTTTGAGGTCGCCCTCGTCGCGCGCCATCTCGATCTTTTTCGCGATGTCGAGGCGCGCCGGCCCCTCGAGCTCGGCGAGTTCGGCGCTCAGCCGGTCGTAGGACTCCTGCGTGAGCCACGTCGTGGCAGCGGTGTCGGACATCGAGGGCTCCTTGCGGGGTGGATGTCGGGATTCAGCCCGACTAAAGCGACAGCCCGGCCGAAGCCGGGCAGTCGGACCATGCTAGGTCAGCCAGCAACGGTAGATCAACCCGGTGACAGCGGGCTCGGTGACCCGCAGGTTCTCGACGAAGGCGCGGGTGCGGTCGTCGCCGGGCGGCAGCTCGACGACTTTCCAACCGACGATCGCGAACGACTCGTTGAGCGCCTGAAGCGCACACGACACCGGCGTGCCCGGCTCGGTCGTGACCTCG
>CAZCEE010000469.1:0-1840 GCA_964497165.1 uncultured Schumannella sp.
GGCGTCGGCCGACGGGATCGCCCAGCCGTTGCGGTCGTCATAGTACTCGTTCCACCAGCCGTCGAGGATCGACAGGTTGAGGGCCCCGTTGAGGGCGGCTTTCATGCCGGAGGTTCCGCAGGCTTCGAGCGGGCGCAGCGGGTTGTTCAACCAGATGTCGCAGCCCGGGTAGAGCCGCTTCGCCATGCCGATGTCATAGTTCGGCAGGAACACGATGCGCTGTCGAACGTCGGGGCCTTGCGCGAATTCGACGAGGCGCTGGATGAGCCGCTTGCCTTCGTCGTCGGCGGGGTGCGACTTGCCGGCGATGACGAGCTGGATGGGTCGCTCCGGGTGGGTGAGCAGGGCGCGCAGCCGTTCCGGGTCGTGCAGCATCAGGGTGAGTCGCTTGTAGGTCGGCACCCGCCGGGCGAAGCCGATGGTGAGCACGTCGGGGTCGAGCAGGTCGCGGAACCAGGCGGGGTCGGCGATGCCGGGGTTCTCTTCGGCCCAGGCTGCCGACATCCGGCTGCGGGCGTCGACGACGAGGTGTCCGCGCATCCGCCGTTTGAGTGCCCACAGGTCGCTGTCGGTCACCTGCGGCGAGTTCCAGTCGGCGACAGTCGTGTCTGGGGTCCCCAGCTTGGCGGCGGCGAGCGCCGTCACTTCGGCGTCGGTCCAGGTGGGGGCGTGCACGCCGTTGGTGACGGAGCCGATCGGCACGTCTTCGGCGTCGAAGCCGGGCCACAGCGCGTTGAACATCGAGCGACTCACTTCGCCGTGCAACTTCGAGACGCCGTTCGCGCGTTGGGCGAGCCGCAGGCCCATGACCGCCATGTTGAACGTGTTCTCGACGGCGTCGGGCTCCACCCCGAGGGCGAGCACGTCGGCGACGTCGACCCCCGGCAGCAGGTCGGTCGAGAAGTACCGTTCGACGAGCGGGGCCTCGAACCTGTCGATGCCGGCCGGCACCGGGGTGTGTGTGGTGAACACCGTTCCGGCCCGCACCACCCGAATCGCCTGGTCGAAGGTCAGCCCTTCGCCGATCAGGTCGGCAGCGCGTTCCAGTCCGAGGAACCCGGCGTGCCCCTCGTTGCTGTGGAACACCTCTGGTTCGTCGCGGCCCTCGAGCGCCGCGAAGACCTTCACGGCGCGGGTGCCGCCGATCCCGAGCAGCAGCTCCTGCAGCAGCCGATGCTCCCCGCCGCCGCCGTAGAGGCGGTCGGTGACGCCGCGCAGCTCTTCGGGGTTCTCGGGGATGTCGGTGTCGAGCAGCAGCAGGGGCACGCGGCCGACATCCAGTCGCCAGACGCGAGCGGTGAGCGCGCGGCCCTCGGGCAGGGCGAGCACGACGCACACCGCCGACCCGTCGGGGTCGCGCAGCACCCGCATCGGCAGACCGTCGGGGTCGACGACGGGATAGCTCTCCTCCTGCCAGCCTTCCCGGGAGATCGACTGACGGAAGTACCCGGCGCGGTAGAACAGGCCGACGCCGATGATCGGCACCCCGAGGTCGGAGGCGCTCTTCAGGTGGTCGCCGGCGAGGATGCCAAGGCCCCCCGAATACTGCGGCAGGGCGGCGGCGATGCCGAACTCGGGCGAGAAGTAGGCGATCGAGCGGGGTACGTCGGCGCCGAGCGACTGGTACCAGCGTGGCTCGGCGAGGTAGGCGCGCAGGTCCTCCCGCAACGCGTTGGCTCGGTCGACGAAGCCGGTGTCGACGCTCAGTTCGGCGAGCCGGGTCGGCGAGACATCGCCGAGCAGTCCGACCGGGTCGGAGTCCAGTTCCCACAGCACCGGGTCGACATCCCGGAACAGGGCGATCGTCGGTTGGTGCCACGACCAGCGGAGGTTCGCCGCC
>CAZCEE010000470.1:0-1832 GCA_964497165.1 uncultured Schumannella sp.
GTGGGCGCGTAGTAGCCGGTCACCTGGTAGCCCCACGACGGCCCGTACGGATGCTCCGCGACCGGCAGGAACTCGACGTGGGTGAACCCGAGCTCATGGATGTATTCGATGAGTTGGTCGGCCATCTCCCGGTAGCCGAGGCCGGGGCGCCAGGAACCGAGGTGCAGCTCGTAGATGCTCATCGCCGAGTTGTGCGGGTCGTGCGACGCGCGTTGGGCGAGCCAGGTGGAGTCGTGCCACTCGTAGAGCGTTTGCCCGACGACGGAGGCGGTCTTCGGCGGCACCTCGGTGTAGCGCGCCATCGGGTCGGCGCGGGTCACCCAGGCGCCGGCCGCGGTGAGGATCTCGAACTTGTAGGTCGACCCCGGGCCGAGCCCCGGCAGGAACAGCTCCCACACGCCGTTGTCGTCGAGGCGCCGCATGGCGTGCGACAACCCCGACCAGGAGTTGAAGTCGCCGACGACCCGCACCGCTTGGGCGTGCGGCGCCCACACCGAGAAGCTGGTGCCGGCGACATCCTCGTGCGGTCGGTGGTGCGCCCCGAGTACGTGCCAGATCTGCTCGTGCCGGCCCTCGGCCCATAGGTACAGGTCGATCTCGCCGACGCTCGGCACGAAACGGTAGGGGTCGCCGGTCACCCAGTCGGGCGCGCCGTCGTAGGTCGCCTCGAGTTCGTAGGCCTGCCCTTCTCCGGGGGCGAGGCCCTGCCACAGTCCGTCGGCGAGGTGCGTGAGCTGGATGCGCGTGGCATTCGCTCGGATCGCCGTGACGGTTTTCGCGAGCGGACGCACCGCACGGATCACGGAGCCCCCCGCGGGCAGCTCGTGTGCGCCGAGCCAGTCGTGCGGCCGAGGGTGGCTCGCCGTGACGAGCGACGACACGAGCCCCGCGTCGAGGGCCGGCAACTCAGGGGAGGCCTTCTTCGGGGGAACCTTCTTCGGCGCGGCCATCAGGGCTTCCTCACCGCAGCGCCGTATTCAACATTCAAGATGTGCACGGGCTCGGTGAACGCGTCGAGCCGCACGAAGTGGGAATCGCTCCACGTCCAGCGCTGCCCGGTGATGATCTCCCGCACGTCGAACGTCACCCCGGGATCGAGCCCGAGTTGCCGCAGGTCGAGGTGCACGGTGGTTTCGCGCACCGAGTGCGGGTCGACGTTGGCGACGACGATGATGCCGTCGGGTCGACCCTTCGGGGTGAACGCGCCGTCGAGGAACTTCGAGTAGACGAGTACCGAGTCGTCGTCGCTCCAGTGCACCCGCAGGTTGCGCAACTGCGAAAGCGCCGGATGCTCGCGCCGGATCTGGTTGAGCAGCGTGAGGTACGGCGCGAGGGTGCGCCCTGTCGTCGCGGAGCGAGCCCAGTCACGCGCCTTGTACTCGTACTTCTCGTTGTCGATGTTCTCTTCGCTGCCCGGGCGGGCGACATCCTCGAACAGTTCGTAGCCGGCGTAGACCCCCCACGACGGCGAGGCGGTCGCGGCGATCGCCGCGCGGATCTTGTACGCGGGCGGCCCGCCGAACTGCAGGTATTCGGTGAGGATGTCGGGGGTGTTCACAAACAGGTTCGGGTGCAAGTAGTCGGCCGACTGGGTGCTGAGCTTGGTCAGGAATTCCTCGAGCTCCGGTTTCGTGTTGCGCCAGGTGAAGTAGGTGTACGACTGCTGAAAGCCGCCCTCGGCGAGCGAGTGCAACATCGCGGGTCGGGTGAACGCTTCGGCGAGGAAGACGACATCCGGATGCGTCGTCGCGATGCGACCGAGCAGCCACTCCCAGAACCAGAGCGGCTTCGTGTGCGGGTTGTCGACGCGGAAGATGTTGACGCCCTGCGCG
>CAZCEE010000471.1:0-1824 GCA_964497165.1 uncultured Schumannella sp.
CGCCGATGACGAGAACGTCGAGCGGGTCGCCGTCGTCGGCGAGGGTGTTCTCGAAGAACCCGTAGTCGGTCGGGTAAGCCATCGGGGTGTACAGCACCCGGTCGAGCATGACCCGGCCGGTCACGTGGTCGACTTCGTACTTGTTGCGGCTGCCCTTCGGGCACTCGATCACGACGGCGTAGCTGCTGGACATGAGGCTCCTGAGGTTGCGGCTGAAGGCGGGTCTAACGTTAGTCGATGCCTGATTCCGCTCGTCCTCGGCTGACTCCCGCCGTCGCCGACGTGCGCCGCGCCGTTCGTGCGAGCCTCTTTCCGTTTTCAGGAACTGGTGAGACAGAAGTGGCGGATGGCGAGTCAGAGACCGGTTCTGAGTCGACATCCGCCACTTCTTCCCCTCCCATTCCTGAAAACGGAAAGCCACTCGTCCTTGTCGCGCTGTCCGGTGGCCCGGACTCCCTCGCGCTCGCGGCTGCCGTTGCATTCGAGGCACCCCGCGCCGGCGTGCAGGCGGGGGCGGTGATCGTCGACCATAAGCTGCAAGACGGGTCGGATGCCGTGGCCGGGCGGGCGGCAGAGCTTGCGCGCGGGCTGGGGCTCGATCCGGTTCGCGTGGTGCGGGTCACGGTCGCGTCCGATGGGTCGCCCGAGGCAGCGGCGCGCGCCGCGCGCTACGCCGCACTCGCGTCGGTGGCCACCGAGACGGGTGCCGTCGCGGTGCTGTTCGGGCACACGCTTGACGACCAGGCCGAGACGGTGCTGCTCGGGCTCGCGCGCGGCAGCGGTTCGGCGAGTTTGCAGGGGATGGCGCCGCTGGCGGGGCTGTACCGTCGGCCGCTGCTCGGCATCCGTCGGTCGACGACCGTGCAGGCGTGTGCCGACGCCGGGCTGGAGCCGTGGGCCGACCCGCACAACGACGACCCCGCCTACACGCGGGTGCGGGTGCGCAGGAACGTGCTGCCGGTGCTCGAAACCGAGCTCGGGCCGGGTGTCGCGGAGGCCCTCGCCCGCACCGCCGAACAGCTGCGGGAAGACTCAGCGGCGCTCGACGCGTTCGCCGAGGAGGTCGCCGAAGACCTCGCGGACCACGTCGAAGCCGGCATCGCCCTCCCTGTCGCGGCGCTCGCCGCCAACCCGCCCGCGCTGCGGCAGCGCCTCATCCGGTTGGTCGTCGCGAGCGAATTCGGGGTGTCGCTGAGCCGCGCCCACACCCTCGAGATCGCGCGACTGGTAACCGACTGGCACGGCCAGGGGCCCATCGACGTTCCCGGCGTGAGAGTGACCAGGGCGGGTGGCATGATCGAATTTCGAGCAAGAGAGACGGGCGCGGATGGACACGGCTGACATCGAGGGCGACCTCACCGAGGTGCTCTACACGGAAGAGCAGATCCACGGCCGCATCGCCGAGCTGTGCCGGCAGATCGAAGCCGACTACGAAGGCCGCGAACTGCTCATCGTCGGAGTGCTCAAAGGCGCCGTCATGGTGATGGCCGACCTCGCCCGCGAACTGAAGCGTGACGTCGAAATGGACTGGATGGCGACCTCGTCGTACGGCACGAGCACCGAATCCAGCGGTGTCGTGCGCATCGTGAAAGACCTCGACACCGACATCGCCGGGCGACACGTGCTCATCATCGAAGACATCGTCGACTCCGGCCTCACCCTCTCGTGGCTGCGCACCAACCTCGAGAGCCGCAACCCGGCATCCCTCGAGGTCTGCGCCCTGCTGCGCAAACCCGAAGCCGCGAAGGTCGACATCGAGGCGCGCTACGTCGGCTTCGACATCCCCAACGTGTTCGTCGTCGGCTACGGCCTCGACTACGCCGA
>CAZCEE010000472.1:0-1823 GCA_964497165.1 uncultured Schumannella sp.
GGTTGCGACGCTGATCGTGATCGCCCTCAACGACTCGGCAGAACTCGGCATCGAGCCGGCACATGTGGTGGCGACATCCGCCGCCCTGGTCGGGCTGACGATGGTTTCCGCCGCGTTCGCGCTCGCCGTCGGCGCCTTCACCGGCCGGCGAAGCATCGCCACCGCGGCGGGTGCCGCAGTCGCCGTGCTCGGCTACGTGTTCAACGCGATCGCGAACCAGTCCGAAGATGCGGAGGCCCTGCGCACGGTGTCGCCATACGCGTGGGCGTACCAGAACACTCCGCTCATCGACGGTGTGGACTGGGGTGGGCTCGGCCTGCTCTGGGGGCTCGTCGTGGTACTCGTTGCGGTGTCGGCTCTCGCTCTGCGGAGGCGCGACATCACCGGGTAGTGCGGGCCAGCCGGAACCCGATGTGCGTCGTCGCGGAGTCTTCGCTCTGCGCCGACCGCGCGGCGGGTCGGTAACGCAGGCAGTACTCGGGGGCGCACAGATGTGACCCGCCCTTGAGCACGCGTTGCCCGGCCGCGGCCCCATCACCATGGTGGCCGTGGCCGGGTGCGCAGTGTTCGGCAGCGGAGTGCCGCGACGACCACGCGGTTGCCGTCCACTCCCAGGTGTTGCCGGTCATCTCGTGCAGCCCGTAGCCGTTGGGCGGGAACGAGCCGACCGGAGCGGTGTACACGAAGCCGCGAGCGCCAGTGTTCTCGTACGGGAAGCGCCCCTGCCACGAATTTGCGCGCGTACCGTCGTTCGGTTCCTCGCCCCACGCGAAGGTCGCTCCATCGAGCCCACCGCGCGCGGCGAACTCCCATTCGACCTCGGTCGGCAGTCGTGCCCCCGCCCACGTCGCGTAGGCGACGGCATCGGCGTACGCAACCTGGACGACGGGATGTTCGCCGAGTCCCGCCAGATCGCTGTCGGGACCGCGCGGATGCCGCCACGACGCGCCCGGTGTCCACGTCCACCACTGGCGCCAATCGCGCAGGTCGACGGCGCCCGCAGTCGGAGTGAAGACGAGTGAACCCGGCTCCAGGCTCGTGAGCTCGGCGCCCGTGAAGTCGGTGGGGTCGAGAGGGCGCTCCGCCACCGTCAGGTACCCCGTGGCCTCGACGAAGGTGGCGAACTCCCCATTCGTCACCGCGTACCGGGCGATCGCGAAGGGCTCGACGGGCGCCTCGTGCACGGGTCCCTCTTCGGCGTAGAAGGCATCCGACCCCATGCGGAACGTCCCACCGGGCAGGTCGACGAGGGGAAACCGAGAGTCGGGCACGTTCACGAGCTTAGGGACGGCCTCAGTCGCCCAGCAGGCCTTCGAGCCGGTTTGCCGTCGAGGGCGTACCGGACTGCGAGGGATGCGGTGCATCGCCGAGTCTCTTCTGTTCGGCGAGCATCGCGCTCTCGAGTTCGACCCGGATGGTCGCGTACGCGGGGTCATCGGCAACGTTGCGCATCTCCGCCGGGTCCTCTGCGAGGTCGTAGAGTTCCCATTCACCCGGGTAGACGAAAGCGCCCGTTCCGGGGAGACCCATCCCGTCGTTGTAGTAGTAGATGAGCTTGTAGCGCTGCGTGCGGTAGCCGTAGTGCGCCGGCGCGTGGTGGAAAACGTCGTCATGCTCCCAATAGCGGTAGTACATGCCCGCGGCCGGAGGCTGCGGATCGAACCCGGTCAGGTCGCCCCAGAAGCTGCGGCCCTGCATCCGCGGATGGCGGGCAACGCCCGCGGCGTCGAGGATCGTCTGGGCGAAGTCGACGTTGGTGACGATCCCGTCGTGCACCCGGCCACCCTCGATCGCGCGCGGGTAGGACAGCAGCAACGGCATCC
>CAZCEE010000473.1:0-1822 GCA_964497165.1 uncultured Schumannella sp.
GGTCGCCAATGCGTACGGGTTCGCGGGCCCGCCGTCGCCCGATGCCGCCGCCGCGGCCCTCCTGCTCGATCCCGAATTGGCGATGCCCCGCTGGCGTCGGCCGTCGCTGCTCGAAGCGCGCCGGGCCGACCCGGTGCGAGATGGGTCGGCTCCCGCGCCACGGTTGACCTTCGACCACGGCCTGGTCGGGGCGCTCGATGGTCGTGAGCGTCGCCTCGTCGGCTACAACGTCGTCCGACTGCTGGACTCGCCCGACGAGCTTCGCGGCGCCGAGATCGGCTTCCTCGACCAGGGTGACGAGGTCCAGCTGCTCGAGAAGCGCGGCGTCTACTGGCTGGTGCTGTGCCCGGACGGACGCCAGGGCTGGATCCACAAGATGACCCTCGGCGATGTCGTCGGCGAAGCACCCCAGACGAGCTCGCCCACCGCGACGATGCCGATCGCGGCCGAGACGTGGACGATGGGCGACGACGTCGACGGCGATGTCCTGACTGCCTACCTCGAGAGCCGCCGCCGGGCCTGACCGCGCTCCGGTTCGCGCCGGAGCACGAGGATGTGTTGGTGGGCGATGTTCGGGACGAAGGCCCGCGGATAGCCGTACGGCCGCAACCGCGTCCCGGCCTGGTGCCAGATGATGTCACCCTTGGGCACGAGCCCGGCCATATCCGCCCTGGCCGCCAGGTCCGATCCGACGAACTGGTAGCGCCCGTCCTGGTAGGCATCGCGGACGATGACGACCGCGTAGCGACCCGGGCGCAGCACCCGGGTCAGCTCGACGAAGACGGCCCCCATCCGGTCGAGGTAGGTGGCGTAGTCGGGCGCGTTGGCGAGATCGGCCGGCGCTTCGCTGATCATCGCGTAGTCGGTCCGCCGGTTCGCGTGCGTTTCGGCCAGGGGCCCACCCGCCATCGTGAGGGGCAGCTGGATGTTGTACGGTGGGTCGGTCGCCACGAGATCGATCGAGCCGTCCTCCAGCTCCGGAAGCGCGGCCAGCGCGTCGCCCACACGCAGCTCAAGGCCAGCGGGGTCGAACGTACGGATGCCGCCCGGATCGGCGGTTCCGAGGTCGGCGATGAGCGGGCCGCTTCCATCGCGTTCCGCAGCGAGATCGGCCACCACGCGGGCGTAGACATCGGCCCAGCGAGGATCCAGCTCGATCCCCAGCGCCCGCCGAGGACCGCGAGCGATGGCCGCCCCCAGCAGTGTCCCGCCGACGCCGGCGAAGGGGTCGAGCACGAGCTCTCCGGTGCGACTGAAGAACTCGATGAGACGCGCCATCAAGCGCGGCGGCTTGTTCGCCCCATGCGCCTTGCGCGCCGCGTGCCCGAGCTCGGACGGGTAAGCCGTGGTCATGACCGACTTCGTGAAGTAGAGCCATTCCTCGCCGGGCAGCTCGTTGAGCTCGTTAGCGGGGTGCGGAGCTCGGCGGCCGTCGGTCACGCGGTGCAGCGTAGCCGAGCGGTCGGCGCGAACGCGGCCCGGGTGGGGTCCACAGGCTGAGCCGCCGTCTAGACCGCTGACGCCGCCGACTAGAATGCAGGGATGCCGGTCACGTTCACGAGCGCGCGGTTCGTGGGGCGGGAGGACGCGTTCGCCAAGCTCGCCTCCGTGCTTCAGTCGGCGAGCGCGGGCGACTCCCGAACGCTGCTGCTCGATGGCACGTCCGGGATCGGCACGACGCGATTCATGGACGAAGCCATCCGCCGGGTCGCTGCGCTCGAGGAGCCCATGACCGTGCTCCGCGGGTCCGCCTTCGGTGCGTCGACCGATGCGCCGTACGCGCCGCTGGTCCGGGCGATGCGCCCGGCGCTTGCCGCGCTCC
>CAZCEE010000474.1:0-1809 GCA_964497165.1 uncultured Schumannella sp.
CGCCGGGCCGCGAGCCCGGTGCAACCACGCCGGACCCCCTCGCGGCGACACCACGTCGTCGCTGAGCCCGAGTTCGGCGATGAGGGCGGTGACCGCGGTGCCGCGCGTCGCGAACGACTCGGCGCCGGCATCCAGCTCGACTCCCCCCACGCGGTGTGCCGCGAGTTGCCCGCCCAGGCGATCGGTGGCTTCGAGCAGGGTCACCCGCATGCCGCCGCGGGCGAGGCGCAACGCTACAACGAGCCCGGCGATCCCGCCGCCGACGACGGTGGCGCGGGGGTCAGGGGGCGGCATGCACCAGCTCGACGATGCGCGTCAACACGGCGGGGTCGGCGTCGGGCGGAACCCCGTGGCCGAGGTTCACGATGTGGGCGGGTGCGGCGTCACCGCGGCGCAGCACGTCGGCGACGTGTCGCTCGAGCACGTCGACGGGCGCGAACAGCAGCGCGGGGTCGATGTTGCCCTGCAGCACGACCCCCGGCAGCCGGCGGGCTGCCTCGTCGAGCGGAACCCGCCAGTCGACCCCGACGACGTCGGCTCCGGCGGTGGGCAGCAGGTCGAGCAGGTGTTCGGTGCCGACCCCGAAGTGGATGCGCGGGATGCCGAGGTCGGCGACGGCGTCGAGGGCGCGCTTCGAGTGCGGCAGCACCGCCTGCTCGTAGTCGGCACGGGAGAGCGACCCCGCCCAGGAGTCGAAGAGCTGCACGGCGCTCGCGCCGGCCAACACCTGGGCGCGCAGGAAGGCGCCGGTGACGTTGGCGCACCAGTCGAGCAGCGCCGCCCAGGTCGCGGGATCGGAGTGCATCAGCGCGCGCGTGCGCAACTGCTCCTTCGACGGCCCGCCCTCGACGAGGTACGACGCGAGGGTGTAGGGGGCGCCGCCGAATCCGATGAGCGGGGTGCCACCGAGTTTCGCAACGACGAGGGCGACGGCATCCGTAATCGGTGTCAGCGCTGCGGGGTCGAGCGCAGGCAGGCGGGCGACATCGGCCGCCGAGCGCACCGGCTCGTCGAATACCGGCCCGCGACCGGGAACGATCTGCACGGCGACTCCCGCGAGCAGCACGGGCACGACGATGTCGCTGAAGAACACGGCCGCATCGACCCCGTGCCGCCGCACCGGCTGGAGGGTGATCTCGGCCGCGAGCGCCGGGTTCAGGCAGGCCGCGAGCATGTCGCCGCCGGCACGCAGCTCGCGATATTCGGGAAGCGAGCGACCGGCCTGTCGCATGAACCACACCGGGCGCACGGGCAGGCGGATCCCCCTCGCCGCGTGTACGAGCGACGATGAGGAGGTGCGGCCGTCGGCGAGCGGATGTTCGGCGGGCAGAGGCATCCTTCCACCCTAGGTAGAATCGCGGTGTGCTGTTCTGCCTGACGGCGAACTATCGCAACACCGAGTTCGACGTTCTCGACCGTATCTCGCGGGTCGCTTCGACGACCGCCGCGGATCTCATCGTCGAGGCCGAATACGTGAACGGCGCCGTCGTTCTGGCGACGTGCAACCGCTTCGAGGCCTACCTCGAACTCGACGAACCGCTCACCGCGGCCCCCGAACTCGCGATCGAAGCGGTCATCGAGGCCCTCGCGCTGCGGGCCGGCGACGACGCGCAGACGTTGCGTGAGACGGCCGTCGCGCTCACCGGTCAGGATGTCGTGCGCCACCTGTTCGCCGTCAGCTCCGGGCTCGAGTCGATGGTGATTGGCGAGGAAGAGATCTCGGGTCAGGTGCAGCGCGCGCTGCGCGAGGCGCGCGAAGCGGGCACGACCTCGAGCGAGCTCGAACTGCTGTTCCAGCGCGCAGCGCAC
>CAZCEE010000475.1:0-1800 GCA_964497165.1 uncultured Schumannella sp.
CTGTCCGCGGCGAAGCGCCACGGCATCCAGCTCGGCTCTGCCCGCCCGCGCACTCTCAACGACGTGCTGGATGATGACGACTTCGTGATCACCGTGTGCGACAACGCCCACGAAGAACTCGGCGCTCTGCCCGACATGCACTGGTCGGTGCCCGACCCCGTGCGAATCGGGACGGACGCCGCATTCGAGACCGCGATCGCCGACCTCATCCGACGCGTCGATGACCTCGCTCCCCGTCTCACACTCGTCTGAAAGGACAAAGGATGTCCGAATACCTGCGTGCCACCGTCACCCTCGACCAGGGGCTCGCGCTCAAGACCGCCGCCGTACGCCTCGCACGCGAGTTCGAGGGCGTCTACGGGCCCGAGACCATCGAGCGGTTCCTGCACACCTCTTACGACCAGTTCGCAGGAACGGCGACGGTGGTCAACTACCTGCCATTGCTCGCGGAGCGGTTCGCGAAGCAACGCCTGACCGCCCTCAGCCGCGTCGAAGGCAAAGCCAACGATGGCCGACCCGCCGTGCTGTTCCTGTGCGTCCACAACGCGGGCCGCTCGCAGATGGCCCTCGGATTCTTCGAGCACTACGCGGGCGACGCCGCCGTCGGGTGGTCGGGAGGCTCCGAGCCCGGAGCTGAAGTCAACCCCGCAGCGATCGCCGCGATGCGGGAGCGCGGCATCGACATCTCGGGCGAGTACCCGAAGCCGTGGACCGATGAAGTCGTCCGCGCGGCCGACGCGGTCATCACCATGGGTTGCGGGGATGCTTGCCCCGTGTTTCCCGGGAAGCGGTATGAAGAGTGGGTGCTCGACGACCCGGCTGGCAAAGCGGTCGCCGACATCCGCCCAGTGCGCGATGAGATCGAGCGCCGGGTGCTGCAGTTGCTCGACGAACTCGAAGTACCCGCGCAACGCTGAACACCACCCCTGAAAAGGAGAAACTCATTGTCTGAGAAGCCCACCGTCCTGTTCGTCTGCATCCACAACGCGGGCCGCTCGCAGATGGCGGCCGGCTACGCCCGCGCGCTCTCCGGCGGTGCCGTCGAGGTGCTCTCGGGAGGATCCGAACCGGGCGACCAGATCAACCCGGTCGCCATCGCGGCAATGGCTGAGCAGGGAATCGACATCTCGCAGGCCGTGCCGACGCTGATGACTACCGACCAGGTGCGCGAATCCGACGTCGTCATCACCATGGGCTGCGGCGACGTCTGCCCGATCTTTCCCGGCAAGCGCTACGAAGACTGGGCCCTCACCGACCCGAAGGGCAAGTCGCTCGAGGAGGTGCGCGCGATCCGCGACGACATCCAGGGGCGGGTGCGCGAGCTGCTGGCGTCGCTCGGAGTCGCCGCCGCCGCCTGACCCCTGCGACCCGGCGGGCTGCCAGTCTCGCTGGATAGCGTCAGAGCATGGCTGACACGGTGGTTCACGACGAAGCAGGGTCCCGGTTCGTGCTGAAGCGCGGCGACCGGGAGATCGGCGAGAGCGTCTACGAGACGCGTGAGGACGGCGGCATCGTCTTCACGCATACCGAAGTCGATCAGGAGCTGCGGGAACGCGGCCTCGGGTCGACGCTCGT
This sequence comes from uncultured Schumannella sp., assembly GCA_964497165.1. Lineage (GTDB taxonomy): Bacteria > Actinomycetota > Actinomycetes > Actinomycetales > Microbacteriaceae > Pseudolysinimonas_A. Next base: position 1,576 of record CAZCEE010000475.1, read on the forward strand.
GCGCGGTGCTCTCGACGCGTTGCGTGTATCGACGACGGCGCGGATCGGTGCGACCTGCCCGTTCGTGCGGCGGTTCCTTGCCGAGCATCCCGAATACGAAGACCTCACCACGCGCTGAGCTTCTTCTGCGGAAAGGTCTTGCCGTTCGTAGTTTCGTTCGATATAGTGGTCTTGCTCGTGCCGAGCATCTCGTACTGAATGACGAACTACGAACTGGGAGATCGG
>CAZCEE010000476.1:0-1793 GCA_964497165.1 uncultured Schumannella sp.
GTGCGCGAGGCCCACCTTGAGCACGATGCCGATGTCGGGGGTGACGATCGAGATCAGCCGGGCGATCTCACCGATCTTCGACGCTCCCATTTCGACGATCAGGTACTCGGTCGATTCGTCGACGCGCAGCATCGAAATCGGCGCGCCGACGTAGTTGTTGAACGACCCCTCCGGGGCGACGGTCAGCCCTTCCGGCTCCAGGATCGCCCGCAACAGGTTCTTTGTCGTCGTCTTGCCGTTCGACCCGGTGATCGCGACGACCTTGAGCCGCCCGAGGGCGCGCACGCGGGCGACGACGAGTCGGGCGAGGGCAGCCAGCGCCGCGACCCCGTCGGGTACGACGATCAGGGCGCTGTCGGCATCCAATTCTCGTTCTGCGACGACGAGACGTGCGCCGGCGTCGACTGCGGCAGACGCGAAGAGCGCGCCGTCAGTCGTCTCCCCGGGCAACGCGAAGAACACTGACCCCGACGACACCAGCCGCGAGTCGGTCTCGACGCTTCCGTCAATGGGTGTTTCGGGGTTGCCCCGCACGATCCGGCCGCCGAGAGCGTCCGCGATCTCGGCAAGGGTGAGGGCGATCACCAGCCGGCCTCACGCAAGGCGGCCCGAGCGAGTTCGCGCGCGGAGTACGGCGTGCGTTCGCCCTCGATGTCGCGGTAATCCTGGTGCCCGGGGCCGGCCCAGAGGATCGAGTCGCCCTCCTTGGCGAGCGAGACGGCCTTCAGGATCGCGGCCTCAGGAGGGCTGACTTCGAAGATCTCGGGCTGCTGTTGCGCCTGAGCCGCCCCCTCGAGAAGGGTTGCGCGGATCGATGCGGGGTTTTCGAAACGCGGATGGTGGTCGGTGATGATCAGGATGTCGCTGCCCTCGGCTGCGACGCGCGCCATCGCGTGGCGCTTCGAGGCGTCCCGATCGCCGTCGGCGCCGAAGACCATGATCGTGCGACCCGGGGTGAACTGGCGCACCGCCGCAAGAGTGTTCTCGAAGGCGTCGGGGCTGTGCCCGAAGTCGACATAGACGCTGGGACCGCGGTCGCCCGACACGCGCTCGGTGCGGCCCGGCAGGTAGGCGTGGATGCCGCCGTCGGCTTCCAGCGCAGCCCCGATCGCCTCGAGTTCGAAGCCAGCCTCGACGAGCATGACGATTCCGAGGGCGGCGTTCGCGGCCATGTGCCAGCCGATGAGCGGCTCGCGGGTGACGAGCGAGCGCCCCTCCGGGCCGCTGACCCGGAACTCGGTATATGCGGCGGTGGAATCGAGGATCTCGACCGTCCAGTCGGCGCCCGCGACGTCTTCGGGGCTCGCGTGCCCGATCGTCGCGATCGTCGTCACCGGGATGCGGGCCTCCTCGACGACGCGCGCGCCGTAGGCGGTGTCGAGGCAGATCACCGCCCGCTTCGCGAGCTCGGGCTGGAAGAGGGGCAGCTTCGCCTGGAAGTACTCCTCCATGTCGGCGTAGTCGTCGAGGTGGTCGTGGCTGAGGTTGGTGAACCCCGCGACGTCGAACTGCAACCCATCGACGCGGTGGTGGGTGAGGGCCTGGGCACTCACCTCGACCGCCACGGCGCGCACCCCGCTCTCCCGCATCCGCGCGAGCAGAGCGTGCATCTCGCTCGCTTCCGGGGTGGTGAGCCTGCTAACGATCGTCAGGTCGCCGATGTGGCGCTCCGCGGTCGACGAGAGGCCGGTGACGAGTCCGAGCTGCCGGAGCACTGCCTCAAGCAGGTATGACGTCGAGGTCTTGCCGTTGGTGCCGGTCGTTCCGAAGAGCAGCGGCGGCTGCTCGCGGGT
>CAZCEE010000477.1:0-1790 GCA_964497165.1 uncultured Schumannella sp.
CGCGAGGACGCCGCCCAGCTGGCGCGGCGGCTCGCCACCCAGGTCCAGGCCGATCCGCGGACCGACGCGAGCGATGCGCTCATGGATCGGTTGCGGCAGCTCGCGGCGGCGGCAGGCGATCCGTGATCTCCGTCATGTCGTACGGGCGGAACTTGCCGGCCGACGTGTACGAGCGGTCGGGGAGCAATGGCAGGTCGGCGTCGAAGTAGCGATCGAAGATCAGGCGAAAGGTGTTGACCGAGCTGAGGGTCGACGACGGTTCCGGCGAGCCTTCGCCGGGCAGGTACATCGCATTCAGGATCCCGAACTTGATCTCCAGCTGGGCGGTCGTGGCGGTCGCCCAGTCGTATTCGACCGTGTTTCGGGCGTACTCGCGTGGATAGGGGCCCTCGTCGGCCTGGAGGATGATGATCGGCCGCTCGGCCTCGGGACGAGCCAGCAGCCGGTCCAGCAGGGCTTCGATGCGCGTCTGGAGGTAGGCCAGCTGCTGCCCGTAGGCGTCGGCCTGCCGCCGACCGACGTCCTGCTCGTCGGTCACGAACGATCCGTCGCTCGCGAAGGTGTATGGCGGGTGCGGGATCATGAGGTGCGAATAGACGAACGACGGACCCGGGTCGTCTGCGAGGTCGTCGAGCGTATCGAGCTCGAACCGCCCGACGGCGTAATGCCGCTCGCGTGCCGGTGCGGCCAGGCTGATGCCGAGGCGATGGGCGGCCGCCGGGAACGCCGAGGTGTCGTACAGCGACGCGACGAAGTCGGACGGCCCGCCGGGCGGCAGGTTGCGGTCGGCGATCGCACTCGTCTTGGCCGGGCCGTAGTACGAACCGACATGGATGTACTGGTAGCCCCGCTCGCGCAGGAAGCGTCCTACAGCGTGATTCGACATCCGCTCGAAGATGGGAGCGTGGTCATCAGATGAGGGGTCCTGCGCGGCCACGAGCTCATCGAGATAGTCCAGGTTCAGCGTCGCCGCGAGCGATAGCGAGGTCTTGACGTAGTTCGCGTGGCTGTCGGTCACGATCTGGAAGCCTCGGGCGCGGAGCCCGTCCAGGAAGGGCCGATCGTCGATCTCGTACTGCAATTCGAGCGAGCGCGCGGAGCCGTACCGGTCGAAGACGAGGAACCAGATGTCGCGGCCCGGCCCCGCACCCCCGCCGATCGAGGCGGCGGCGCTGGTGTTCCGGCCGAAGCGCGCGACCTCGGCCGGGACGATCGTGACCAGGGCGAACACGACGAGGACCGCCGTCACGATGTTGAGCGCGCGTGTCACGCCCGCCAGCCGCACCTCGCGCATGCGGATGGCGGCGATCACCACGACCCCCAGGAACAGCGCCCAGCCGATCTGCTGGAAGCCCGCCTTGACTCCGAGCGGACTCAGGACGCCGGCCAGGTGGCCGTACAGCAACAGGACCGCGGCCAGGGCAGAGACGCTGAGGGCTGCGCGGCGAGCGTCACCCAGGACGGGGGCGCCGACGAACACGAGCGCAAGCGCCGCCGCGACGATGACGACGAGCGGGACGACCAGGTCGGATGGCTCGAGTTCGCCCAGGTTCTGCCCGTACAGGAACAGGACCGGGTAGGCCGCCAGCAGGAGGGGATGCAGCGGTAGCGGCCGGCCACGCCACGCGGCGCGGAGTCGCCGGGTTGTCCGCGCCGTCACGGTTCGGCCCTCGGCAGGCGACCGGTGATCTCGGTGAGGTCGTAGGGCCGGTATTTGCCCGCGGACGTGAATGATCGGTCGGGGAGCAGCGGCAGGTCGGCGCCGAAGTAGGCGTCGAAGATCAACCGGA
>CAZCEE010000478.1:0-1790 GCA_964497165.1 uncultured Schumannella sp.
GGTGCTCGACATCCCGGTCGCGGAGCGCGGCGGCATCGCCGAGCCGCACTCGTTCGTGCTCGTCGTCATCGCCTTCCTCGCGCTGCTGCGGGTCGGGCGACGCCGGATGCCGGCGGCCAGCGTGGTGGGTACGGCGGCTGTCGTGATCGTCGGCTCGCTCGTGCTGCCCGCTGCGTTCCCGCCGACGCCGGAGGTGGTGAGGGCCGACTCGGGGGTTGGCACCGGGCTCAACCCGCTCATCGACCTCGGCGACGATCTGCGCCGCGACCAACCAGTGCCCGCCGTGACCTATGTCACCGACGCACCCGGGGGGCTCTACTTGCGGCTCGCGACCCTCGACCAGTTCAACGGCATCAACTGGGAGCCCGACGCGCGGACCGATCCCGAGAACGACGTCGCCGACTTCCCGCCGCCGCCCGGGCTCACTGACGAGGTGCCGCGCGCCAGCTACTCGGCGACGATCGAGGTGCAGGATCTCGGCGGCCACTGGCTGCCGATCCCGTATCCGGCGACCTCGGTTGAGGGTCTCGAGGGGGAGTGGCGCTGGGAAGCCGACGGGCTCGCGGTACGCAGCTCGGGAGCGGATGCCCGCGGCCAGGAGTACGACGTGACGTTCCTCGACATCCAGCCTGACCGCGGCCAACTCACCGCTGACACCGAACCCGACGTGCCGGAGCGCTACCTCGGCCTGCCCGATCTGATGCCTGAGGTCATCCGGCAGACCGCGGAACAGGTGGCCGGCACCGGCTCGACCTACGAGCGGGCGATCGCGCTGCAGGAGTTCTTCGCCGACGGCGACTTCGAGTACTCGGTCGTCGCCCCCGTCGAGGAGGGCTACGACGGCAGCGGAGTCGGCGTGATCGAGCGGTTCCTTGACGTGCGCAGCGGCTACTGCGTGCACTTCGCCTCCGCGATGGCGGTGATGGCGCGAGCGGTCGGCATCCCGTCACGTGTCGTCGTCGGCTTCCAACCGGGGGAGGAGGAGCTCATCGACGGCGTGCCCGGATTCCTGGTGAGTTCGGCCGACCTGCACGCCTGGCCCGAACTGTACTTCGAGGGAATCGGCTGGCTGCGCTTCGAGCCGACCCCCGGCCGCGGAGCGCTTCCCGACTATTCGCGCATCGAGGCGATCGACGATCCCACGACCCCCGAATTCGAGGGAGTCAACCCGTCGGCGGTACCGGTGGACCCGTCGGCCGTCGCGCCGGACCGGCCCGACGAGGAGCTGTTCGGCGGTGGGGCGGTCATCGAGCAGCAGAATCCCGCGCCGATCATCACCGCGGTCGGGCTGTTCGTGCTCGCGCTGCTGCTGACCCCGGCGGGGCTGCGGGTGATCGTGCGGCTCCGACGGATGCGGCAGGTGCGCACCGGTGGGGATGCCGCGGCTGCGTGGGCGGAGATCCGCGACACCGCGCACGACCACGACTGGGTCGCCCCCGACTCCGAAACCCCACGGCAGCTGGCGGGTCGGCTCGCGATCGTCGTCGGTCGTGACGCCGTCTCGCGCCTGCAGGTCGGCGTGGAGTCCGCCGCCTACGACCGCCCCGGGTCCGGGGCGATGACCGTGGAGGAGATCGCCGACCTCCGCCACGCGATCGCCTTGGCCGCCCCCTTCCGGGTGAGGTTGCGGGCGGTCTTCCTCCCGCCGTCCTTGACGGCGCGTGCCGGCCTCACCGCCCGCACCGACGACGACGACCCCGCGTACCCGCGGGTTGAGGACCGCCGCGCGTAGCGCGACGCGTCTCGAAACCACTTCCCCGCGGCTTCACCCGATCGCCAGCAGGGGTCTT
>CAZCEE010000479.1:0-1785 GCA_964497165.1 uncultured Schumannella sp.
CCGCGGCACGATTCTGTTCACCGGCGCCACCGCCAGCCTGCGCGGCGGCAAGGGATTCGCGGCGTTCGCGGGCGCGAAGCACGCGTTGCGCGCGCTGGCGCAGAGCATGGCGCGCGAACTCGGACCCGAGGGCATCCACGTCGCGCACGTGGTAATCGACGGCGCGATAGACACGCCGTTCATCCGCGAGAATTTTCCCGAGCGCTACGCGCTGAAGGAGAAGGCGGGGATTCTCGATCCGGAGGCGATCGCGGAGAACTACTGGCAGCTGCACCTGCAGCCGCGCAGCGCCTGGACGCAGGAGCTGGAGCTGCGTCCGTGGATGGAGCCCTGGTGACGGCACGGTTCGACGAAGCGATTGCGCGCATCGACGCAGCGCATGCGGAGGATCCGGAGAAGGACGCCGCTGGGGAACCGAGGGAGCTTGTTTACGCGCGGCGCATGAGCGCCTGGCTGGAGAAGCTCGTCCCGGATGCGTCCGAGGCGCTCAGGCTGGCGGTGCGCTGCCAGCACCTGCGGCGCTGGGCGATTCCGCGCAGCGCCTATCCCGCAGGGAAGGTCGGTTACCTGCGCTGGCGGAAAGAGGAGGCGCTTGCGCACTCGGCACTCGCCGGAGAAATTCTCGCGCGGGTTGGGTATGACTCGGAAGCGGTGAAACACGTTCAATCCCTGGTCAAGAAGGAGCGCATCAAGCACGACGCGCAAGCGCAGCTCCTGGAGGACTGCGCCTGCCTCGTCTTTCTCGAATACGAGTTCGCCGAATTCGCCCCCATGCACGAAGAGGCGAAGCTGGTCGACATCCTGCACAAGAGCTGGAGCAAGATGTCGCCCCGGGGTCAGGCGGCGGCGCTCGAGTTGAAACTGCCAGCGCCGCTGCGCGGGATTATCGAGAAGGCGGTGGCGAAATGAAAACTATTCGATGCCGGCGGCCGTGAAGAAGGCCTTCCCTGCGGGGCTGGCGAGATAGCGCACAAACGCCGCGGCGGCATTTGAGTTGGCGGAGACCGTCATGGGCGCCGCCGTGTAGGAGGTGTAGTTCTGCACCTCCGCCGGCAGCGGCCCGACTAGCTTCAGGCCCTGGTCGCGAAACAGCAGGATCTCGGTGATCGGCCCGACGCCCACCTCGCGCTCCTTGCCCTTGAGCAGGTGCTCCATGACCGCGGCACCGGTGTCGTAGCGCGATGTCTTTGGCGCCACCTTCTCGTAGATGCCTATCTTCTTCAGCAGGCCCTCGAAGTAGAGCCCGGTGGAGGCGCGGTTGAACACCAGCGACTCAGCCTCAAGCATTGCGCGCTCGAGCGCCGCGGCGCTGGAAACGTCTGGTACCGGCGCGTCCGGGCGCACCGCGACGCCGAGGCCCACGCGCCCTACGCCCGAGCGCAGCGGGGCGAGTTTGCCGTCGCGCGCGAATTCCTCGAGCGCGGCCGGTGGCGCGATCACCACGTCCGCAACCTCGCCGCCGCCGATGCGCTTCCTCAGCTGCGGCGCGGTGGCGAAAGTGATGCGCACGACGTCGCCGGATTCGCGCTGCCAGGCGGCGGCAGCGGCCTTCAGGCCCGGCTCGATCGCGCCGGCGCTCAGCACGTTCAGCTCGGCGGCGCGCAGCGGCTGCGCGAGCAACAGGACACCCATCAGGATCGAAAAAAAGCGCTTCACCGGGGTCAGCCTGTGTAGACGGGCGCCGCCCGACTGCAGCAGGCATCGACGATATCGTAGACCATGCGCCAGTTCTTCGAGCGCAGGCTGGTATGCGCGATGCCCGGCATTACGGTGAACTGCTTGTCC
>CAZCEE010000480.1:0-1777 GCA_964497165.1 uncultured Schumannella sp.
GTCGCGGCTCTCGGCGCCGTCGTGGCCGCCCAGACGAGTTGGCCGCTCCCCGGTTTCATCGCGGTCGCGGTCGCCGCGCTCGTGATCGCGGTGCTCGCGGACACCGTCGTTCCGGCGGGAAAGCCGGAGGGCGCCGTCGTGGGCTTCGCGCACGGCTAGCATCGCGGCATGGGTGCGATGGTGAACCTCGACGGCGTGACCACGTACCGCGCGGAGCCGACGACCGCACCCCGCGGGGCTCTCGTGCTCATCCACGAGATCTGGGGGCTGGTCCCGCACATCCGCGATGTCGCCGACCGCTATTCGGGCGAGGGCTACCTCGTCATCGCCCCCGACCTGTTGAGCGACGCGGGGATCACGCCCGAGGTCGGCGCCGAACTCGACGTGCTGCGTCACGAACCCGACGAGCGGAAGCGTCTCGCCGGTCAGGTGCTGCTGCGCGAGAAGATGGCTCCCACCCGCGAGCCGGCGTTCGCGGTCGAAGCGGTCGCGAAGCTGCGACTCGTCGTCGACGCCCTTGCCGCCGAGCCGGGGATCGACGGCCGAATCGCGGTGACGGGTTTCTGCTTCGGCGGAACCTACGCCTTCGCGCTCGCCGCCGCCGACCCCCGGGTGCGTGCGGCGATCCCGTTCTACGGCACCGCCCCCGACGCCGAGGCAGTCGCCCGCATCGCCTGCCCGGTACTCGCGCTGTACGGCGAAGACGACCCGCGCATCATGGACACCCTGCCCGAGACGCGCACGAACATGGCGGATGCCGGCGTCGCCTTCACCGAGAAGATCTACCCCGGCACGCGGCACGCGTTCTTCAACGACACCAATGCGTCGTCGTACGACGCCGTCGCGGCGGCAGACGCCTGGGCGCGGTCGATCGCGTTCCTCGCAACGCACCTGGGCAAAGGCTTAGCCTCGGACGCATGACACGCACCCCCGACGCGAGCGCGGCCGCGACCATGCCCGTGGCCGTCGGGTTGCTCACCCGCCGAGCCTTGGTCGGATGCGGTCTCGCCGCCGTCGCGATCGGTGCCGTCAGCGGGTGGCTGATCGCGGCCGCGCAGGTGGTGGCACAGACCGGAGCTTTGTCGGGCGTGCAGGCGTACGCCGCACTGATCTCGGCGATCTTCGGGACCATCGTCGCGGCGTTCGCTTCACTCGGCGCCTTCGGCGGGTACGCCCTCGGGATCGCGCTCAGCCCCGCGTCGCGGGCCAGTGTCGCGGCGTGTGTCGGGGGAGGGGCGGTGGTCGCGCTCGGCGCCTTCCTCGCACTGGGAACCGGGGGCACCTTGGGCTGGCGTCCCGTCGCGCTCGAGACCGTCGCGCTCGGCCTCTACGTGTTCGCGGTCGCCGCGGGCGGGTACGCCTGGGCGGCGCGGGCGTCGCGATGAGTCGAGTGGGCGAAACCGTCTCGAGCGTCGGTTCACGACTCGGCCGGGTGCGGCCCGATCGCATCCCGGCGCCGTACCTCGGGTGGGTCGTCGCTTGCTGGGTGCTCACCGTGCTGCTCGCGGCCGCGATTCTGCTCCCCGGGGGAACCGACGGCATCGTCGCGCAACAGACCGGATCGTCGGGTCTCGTCGGAGTCTTCACCGCGCCGCTCGGCATCCGGTTGCTCGTCGTCGCGGCGGCTGGCGTCCTCGCGGGCACGCTGCTCGTCGCACTGCTGTTGCGGGAACGGCTCGATCCCGCACCGGCCCGCCGGGTCGTTCGGGAGTTCGCCCTCGCGGCGGCGGGCGGTTTCCCGGTGCTCGCGCTCGCGGCCGACCGGGAGTGGGTGTTC
>CAZCEE010000481.1:0-1770 GCA_964497165.1 uncultured Schumannella sp.
AACTCGGTGATGTCGGGCAGCTTGGTCTCGAGCACCTCGGCGCCGAGGTGGGTGCAGTCCAGCAGCACGTAGTCCTTGTGCGGTCCGGCGCCGCGACCCTCCGCGACCTCCTTCACCATGCACCGGCTGACGATGTCGCGCGGCGCGAGGTCTTTGATGGTCGGGGCGTAGCGCTCCATAAAGCGTTCGCCCGAGGCGTTGCGCAGGATGGCGCCCTCACCGCGGGCGCCCTCGGTGAGCAGGATGCCGAGGCCCGCGAGCCCGGTCGGGTGGAACTGGAAGAACTCCATGTCTTCCAGCGGCAGGCCCTTGCGCCAGATGATGCCGACGCCATCGCCGGTGAGGGTGTGCGCGTTCGAGGTGGTCTTGTAGATCTTGCCGAAGCCGCCGGTCGCGAAGACGATCGCCTTCGCCTGGAAGACGTGGATCTCGCCGGTGCTGAGCTCGTAGGCGACGACGCCCGACGGCTGCTCCTTGCCCTTGACCGTGGTCATGACGACATCCAGGGCGTAGTACTCGTTGTAGAACTCGACACCGAGCTTCACGCAGTTCTGAAAGAGCGTCTGCAGGATCATGTGGCCGGTGCGGTCGGCGGCGTAGCAGGCTCGGCGCACGGGCGCTTTGCCGTGGTCGCGGGTGTGGCCGCCGAAGCGCCGCTGGTCGATCTTGCCTTCGGGCGTGCGGTTAAACGGCAGACCCATGTTCTCGAGGTCGAGGACGGCGTCGATCGCCTCCTTCGCGAGGATCTCGGCCGCATCCTGGTCGACGAGGTAGTCACCGCCCTTGACGGTGTCGAAGGTGTGCCACTCCCAACTGTCTTCCTCGACGTTGGCCAGGGCCGCCGCCATCCCACCCTGCGCCGCACCGGTGTGCGACCGGGTCGGGTAGAGCTTCGTGATCACCGCGGTGCGAGCCTTCGGCCCGGCCTCGATCGCGGCGCGCATGCCGGCACCACCGGCCCCCACGATCACGACGTCGTAGCGGTGGTAGTGGATGCCGTCGATGACGTCTCCGTCTTCAAAATCCATGCTGGGTTGCTCCGGGGTTACTGCGCCGCGCAGAGCGGAGCGAGGGTTGCCGACGGTTCCCCGATGCAGGGGTCGAACGTCGTGAGAACGAGGGTTCCGAGGGTGAGAAGCACGATCGTGGCGCCCGCGAGGGCGACCAGGAACACGATCCGGAGGCGCCCGTGGGCGTAGTCGTTGATGATCGTGCGCATGCCGTTCGCCCCGTGGATGAGGGCGAGCCAGAGCAGCAGCATGTCGTAGACGACCCAGAACGGGTCAGCCAGCTTGCCGGCGACGAACGCGAAGTCGATCGCCTTCACCCCGTCACCGAGGAACAGGTTCACCAGCAGGTGGCCGAAGATCAGCACGACGAGAAGCACGCCCGAGAAGCGCATGTAGAGCCAGCCCCACATCTCCCAGTTCACCTTGCGGCGCTTGGGCAGACGGGTGTTGGGCAGCGGGATGGAGGTGGCAGTCATGGTCACTCGCCTCCGAAGATGTGCAGGAGCTGACGCGGGATGAAGCCGGCGAGCAGCAGCAGCCAGACGGCGACCACGATCCAGAACATGAAGCGCTGGATGCGGGGGCCGATCGTGAGGAAGTCGATCGCGATGATGCGCAGGCCGTTGAGCGCGTGCAGGCCGATCGCGGCGACCAGGCCGATCTCGCCGAGGCCCATGATCGGGGTCTTGTAGGCACCGATCACCGTGTCGTAGGCCTCCGGGCTGACCCGGATGAGCGCGGTGTCGAGGATGTGCACGAG
>CAZCEE010000482.1:0-1768 GCA_964497165.1 uncultured Schumannella sp.
GCCGAGGCGCTCGAAACGACGCATGAGCGCGGCACCGATCAGCAACAGCACGAGGGATGCCGCCAGCAGAGCCAGCGCACGCCAGGGGAGCACGGCATCCTCACCCGATCCGCTGACCGCGAGCACGACGAGCGATGTCGCGATCGCGATCGCCAGGCCCGGCGCGACGAGGGATGCGCCGTTGCGCCCGCGCACGGTGAGCACGACGCCGATGATGACGGCGGCGATCGCCGGCGGGTAGACGTACGGTTCGACGTCGCGGATGCCGGCGAGACCCCACACGCACCACAGCGCCGCGGTCCAGCTTCCGGCCGCCAACCACCAGCCGTAGCGGCGCTTCGCGAAGATGCTCGCCCCTGCGGCGCCGATGCCGATGATCAGGAACACCAGCAGTGCTGTGCCGAGGTCGGGGGTCTCGAGCACGAGCGAGAGCAGCGCGGCGATGCCGCCGGTCACGAAGGCCGAGATCTCGATCCACTGCCGCACCGAGGCGGCGTCATCCTCGGATACTTCGCCGCGACGCAACGAGCCGGCGATGAGCGGAGTCGTCGGCAGCACGAGGGCGACGATCGTGGCGATCACCGGAAGGGTGACCGGGGCCCCGCCGCCTCCGTTCCATGCGGGCACGAAGTCGGTTTCGATGATGCGGGGGATGACGTTGACGACGACGACGGCGAGCGACGGCAACAGCAGGGCGGCCGCTCCGCTGCGCACGACCCGCGTCAGGCCGGGGCGGCGGGTGAGTGTCAGGGTGAGCGACAGCGCGAAGATCGCGGCGTTGGCAAGCGCCGTTTCCCAGGTGCGTTCGGCGATGACCGTCGCAATGCCGATCACGAACGGCACCGCGGTGACGGCGAGCACCGCGTACCAGAGCGGGGCGCGCACCCGCCGCACCAGGGTGACGACGAGCGCGAAAACCGAGGCGGCAGTCGCCGTGTACGCGATCACCGGGATCGCGTCGAGTCCGAGCAGGTCGAGCCCGCGCGCGACCAGGATGAGCGCGTAGCCGTAGCCGACGACGACGTAGATCGGCCGGAAGGTCGCCGGCATCGCCATCGCGAGCACGACGAGCACCGCGACGAGGGCCGTGCCCCCGGCGACGGTGACCCGCTCGTCGCCCCACGAGACGAAAGCCAGGTAGACGAGGATGCCGTGGGCAGCGACGAGCAGCGGCGCGCGCAGCGACAGGGCGGCATCGCGCACCCGCGGGATGACGAGCACGGCGAGGCCGAGGCCGAGTGCGATGACGATGCCAGCGACGATCTGCCCGGGGCGGGAGAGACCCGACCAGCCCGGTGCGGTGGTCAGCGTCGCGGCGACGAGCCACGCGGCGAGAATGAGCCACGGTCGAGCGGGCTTCCCCTCGCGGCGCACCGCCCACGCAAGACCGAGCACGCCGAGCGCCGCCGCGGCGATGCCGAGGATCGCGGCGAGACTCCACTCGGCGGGCACGAGCGACGCCCACTCCATCGACTCCAGCCAGAAGGGCGGGGGTTCGGTGAGCGGCCCGTCGCTCGGCGGCAGCACTCCGTACATCCACGGCCGGACCAGAGGCGAGAGCAGCTGCAGCAAGCCGGTGAAGACGGCGGGTACCGCGGCGCCGAGCGAGACGACGAGGGCGCCAGCCCGCAGCGGGCCGCGCCGCACGATGGCGGGCCAGGGGATGAGCGCGAGGGCTGCGACGGCGCGAGCCTCAGCACCGGCACCTGCGCGATGTCGTCGTCATAGCCGTCGACGTTGGTGTACGTGTGGTGGGCGACGTTGTGCT
>CAZCEE010000483.1:0-1759 GCA_964497165.1 uncultured Schumannella sp.
GACGCCGTTCGCCGCCAGCACCTCAAGACAGGTGGCCTGCGCGGGAGCGGAGAGCGCGTGGGTGTCGGCGCCGACGAAGACCGGCCCCTCGACGCCCTGGGCGGCGCGGTATTCGACGATCGCCTGCGTGATCGCCGCGATGTGGGTGTCGGTGAAGGCGCCGTCGAGGCTCGAGCCGCGGTGACCACTCGTGCCAAAGACGACAGGTTGGTCGGGCGCGGCAGGACCCTCGTACGCCCTCAGCAGGTCGTCGAGGTCGACGAGGTCGGATGCTTCGGCGGGGGTGCCCGCGCGTGAGGTCATGGGCGGATCTCCATCCGCGCGATGCGATCGTCGGCGAGCTCGAAGTGGAAATCGCTCCTGCCGTTGAAGCCGCCCCCGGTCACGTCGAGCGAGACGATCCAGGTGTCGCCCTCTCGTTCGGTGTTCGCGACCGCGAAGTGGGCACCGCGCCCGATGTTGTCCGACTCGTCCCAGGAGGCGATCGCATCGCTGCCGTCGAATACCTTGCCCCAGTCGACAAGCGCGGCGTCGGGCGCGAAGGCGGCAACGAAGGCGTCGTGATCGCCGGAGTTGGTCGCGTCGATCATCCGCTGCACGGCGGCAGGCACTTCGCTCATACCGCCCATCCTTCCACCCGCCGCTAGGCTCGCAGCCATGCCGAGCTACAGCTACCTGGGCCCCGCCGGCACCTTCACCTGGCTGGCGCTCACCCAGGTGCACGAGGCCGAGGGCGCTGAGTGGCGCAGCGTCAACAACGTCGGCGAGGCGCTCGATGACGTCATCTCGGGTCGAAGTGTCGCCGCGATGATCGCGATCGAGAACAGCGTCGAGGGCGGCGTGAGTGCCACCCAGGATGCGCTCGCCAACATCCCGGGCCTGCGCATCATCGGCGAGTACCTCGTGCCCGTCAACTTCTCGCTCGTCGCCCGGCCCGGCACCGCGCTCGCCGACGTGCGGGTCATCGCGGCGCATCCGGTCGCCTACGCCCAGTGCCACCTCTGGCTCGATCGCGAACTGCCCGACCACGAGCACCTGCCGGCGACGTCGAACGTGAGCGCGGCATCCGGGTTGCTGGTGGCGGGCGCGATTGCGGATGCCGCCGTCGCCCCGCCGGGCATCGAGAAGGAACTCGGGGTCGAGGTGCTCGCGGAGGGCATCGGCGACAACCCGAACGCCGTCACGCGATTCGTGCTCGTCTCGTCGAGCCTGGCGATTCCGGAGCGCACCGGCGCCGACAAGACGAGTGTCATCGTCGAACTGCCGTCCGACGCCCCGGGAGCGCTCATGGAGATGCTCGAACAGTTCGCGACCCGCGGCGTCAACATGAGCCTGCTTGAGTCGCGGCCGATCGGCGACGCCCTCGGCCGCTACCGCTTCGTCGTCGACCTTGACGGGCACCTCCACGACGAGCGGGTCGCCGACGCATTGCTGGGCTTGAAGCGGTTCAGTCCGAGCGTGATGTTCCTCGGCTCCTATCCCCGAGCGGATCGACGCAGCGTGGAGGTGCGGTCCCGCTACGGCGACGACGTCTTCGTCGAGGCGCGCGACTGGCTTCGCGGCATCCTGTCGGGTGAACCCCCGGCGTAAGGGAGGGATCGGCATGACGGACGATTCGGGGATCGACTCCCGCTACGCCGCGCATTTCCAGCGCGGCTTCGATCCGGCGCAGCACGCGGCCCCGCCCACTCGGCGCGGGCCGGTACGTCTCGAGGGCGGGCCACCGCCGACCGCACCACGCGTGCCCGACCCGCCGCGG
>CAZCEE010000484.1:0-1756 GCA_964497165.1 uncultured Schumannella sp.
GGGGGCACCTCGCGCGTGCGCGCGATCGCCCGCACGTCAGCGACCCCGCAGCCGCTGATCACGATCGGCAGGTCGCGACGCGCCCGCGCCAGGGTCGCCCAGTCGGCCTGCCAGGCTTCGGGGTCGCCGAGCAACACCGTGCGCCCTGGATCGATGACGGGCTCGCCCGCGTCCGATTCGCCCAGGATTCGTACCCGCACCCGCGCGGAGTCCCAGCGGTCGATGAGGTCCCGCGGGCGGGAGGCGACGACCGCGAGCTCGCCGCGCTCAGGAACGTCGACGACGACCGGCAACAGACCCTCGACCCCGGCCGGCGGACGCGGCTCTGGCAAGGCGACTTGGACGGCCGCCCCATCCCATACCCCTGCGCCCGGCTGAGCGCGCGGGTCGAAGGCCTCGCCCTCGCCGCCGGCGAGCACGTGTTCTTCGCGGTTGGCAAGCCTCAGCAGCAACCGCGCTCCGAAGAACGGGGCCAGCCCGTGCACCGAACCCGCCAGCCGACGCGCAGCGGCCACGACCCGGATACCTCGCGCCGGGCAATCGCGCAACAAACGGGCCAGGAGATCGGCCAACTCGGGGGCGTGATCCGCAGGGCAGCGGGCGAGCGTGAGGTCGAGGTCGTCGATGAGCAACAGCGCGCCGTCAGGAAGCGCTGCCGAATCAACGAGCACCCCCCACAGTTCCACCGGGTCGCTGGGCAACCAGCGTGCGGCATCCCCCGCGCCCGCAGCGATCGCCGCAAGCGCCGTCGTCGTGCCTGCCCCCGACGCACCGAGCACGAGTAGATGACCGTGCCTCGGCTCGAGCGCGGCGACCGGCTGACGCTGCTCGGCCGGGAGGTCGCGCAGGCCGAACGGGATGCCGTCGGTGAGCGGCAAAGCGGCGTGCGGGATGACCGCAGGCAGCGGGTCGCACCAGGGGCGCACCGGCGAACCCTCGGGCGTGGCTCGCGCGATCCGGTCGACATCGGCCCGAGCGGCGAGGGCGAGTTGCACCGTGCGTCGGTGCCCGGCTCCGTCAACGATCACGGCCCGGCCGCGCGGGTGCGGCGGGAGGCGGGCCGCCGCGTCATCCCCGACGAGACCCAGGCTGTCGGCGCGGTCGGCGACCCTGAGCGCGACGCGCACTGCGACATTGGCGAGCACCGCGTCGCGCACCACCCCCGCGGGGCGCTGGGTGCACAGGATGAGGTGGACGCCGAGCGAACGGCCACGGGCCGCGAGATCGGCGAAGAGTGCGTGTAGCTCCGGCCGCTCGGTGACGAGCGCGGCGAACTCGTCGACGATCACCACGAGCCGGGCCAGCTGCCCGACCGGAAGCTCGTCGATCGCCCGCGCCCCTGCCGCCGCGAGGGCGTGCTCGCGACGCCGCACCTCGGCCCGCAACGATTCGATCGCGCGACGGGCCAGCGGCGCGTCGAGGTCGCTCAGCGTGCCGAGCACGTGCGGCAGACCCTCGAGCGGCGCGAACGCCGCCCCACCCTTGAAGTCGACGAGCACGAACGAGACTTCGGCGGGTGATCGCCCCTGCGCCATGCCGAGTACCCACGAAACGAGAAGTTCGCTCTTGCCCGCCCCGGTCGTGCCCGCGACCACGGCGTGCGGCCCGTCGGCGACGAGATCGATCACGACGACGCCGTCGGACGCGACGCCGAGCGGCGCACGCAGCCCCTGCCTCGCGTCGGGTAGCGCGAGCAGGTCGCCGAGCGCGACGCGGTCGGGAAGACCCGCGCTCGCGGGGCGGATCCCCGACTGCC
>CAZCEE010000485.1:0-1753 GCA_964497165.1 uncultured Schumannella sp.
ACAGGTCGAACGAGACGTCGTCGACCGCGAGGGTGGAGCGGCCGTCGGGTCCGACGTAGCGCTTGGTGAGGCCGCGGGCGCTGAGCACGGGAACGGTCGGATCGAGCGGCGCCCGAGTCGGCGTCGACCCGACGTGCGGCACGGGAGCCTCGCTCAGGGCGGCACCCCGGGTCGCGGCGCCGGGGACGGCGGCGATGAGCGCGCGGGTGTACGGATGCCGGGGAGCCCCCAGCACCTCGGCGGCGGGACCCTGCTCGACGACCTCTCCCGCCCGCATGACGAGGATGTGATCGGCGAGCTGCGCGACGACGGAGAGGTCGTGGCTGATCAGCAGGATCGAGGCGCCGCGCGCCTTCATGCCCGCCAACTGGTCGAGCACCTGGGCCTGCACGGTGACATCGAGGGCCGTCGTCGGCTCGTCGGCGATCACGACGTCGGGCTCGAGAGCGATCGCGGAGGCGATCAGGGCGCGCTGCCGCAAGCCGCCGGAAAGTTCGTGCGGGCGCTGCCGCGCGCGCAGCTCGGGATTCGGCACCCCGACCCGGGTGAGCAGCTCGAGCACCCGACGGCGCCGGGTCGCGCGGCTTCCCCAGCCGTGAACGTGCAGCGACTCGGCGATTTCGTCGCCGACCGGCCGCAGCGGGTCGAGCGAGACGAGCGCGTCTTGCAGGATGAATCCGACCTCGCGACCCCGAACCCGCCGCCAGTCGCTCGCCCGGAAGCTCAGCACGTCGGCGCCGTGCACCCGCAGTTCGTCGGCTTCAACGATCGCGCCGCGCCCCGCCAAGCCGACGAGGGCCCGCGCGGTGACGCTCTTGCCTGAGCCCGACTCCCCGACGATCGCGACGCACGCACCGGGGTCGAGGTCGAAACTGACGCCGTCGACGACGTCGCGGCGCACCCCGTCCGGCTGGAAGGCGACCCGCAGGCCGCGCACACGCACGCGCGGTGCCGGCTCTCGCGAAACCTCGAGATCGAGGCTCTCAAGTTCAACGACATCCAGAATGCTCATGACTTCTCCCCTCGTTCCAACCCGGACTGCACGTGTCGGCCGATCGTCGTCGCGGTCAGCGCGAGCGCGACGATGACGAGACCGGGGATCACGACGAGCCAGCTGGCCTGCACGATGTAGGAACGCCCGGCGTCGAGCAGCGCACCCCACTCCGACGACGGCGGTGCCACGCCGAGCCCGAGGAACGACAGGCTCGACGCCCAGACGATCGACTGGCCGACGGAGAGTGCGAAGATCGCGACGAGCGGGCGGAGTGCGTTCGGCAGGATGTGGCTGCGCACGATCCGCGACCGGGAATGGCCGAGCGCGACAGCGGCGCGCACGTATCCCGAGTCCTTCGCGGTGAGAATCTGGCCGCGCACCATGCGCGCGTAGCCCGGAGCGGTGCCGAGACCGACGGCGAAGATCTGGGTGAGCGCCGACGGTCCGGCGATCGCGATGAGCAGCAGCGCGAGCAGCAGAGCCGGGAAGGCGAACAGGACCTCGACGAACCTGTCGATGACGGCCGCCACCGGGCGCGGCCCGAGCGCGGCGAGCGAGCCGAGCAGGATCGCCCCGGCGAGGCCGACGGCGGCGGCTCCGAGGCCGATGAGCACCGACTCGCGGGCGCCCCAGATGACGCGGCTGTAGAGGTCGCGGCCCGACTCGTCGGTGCCGAACCAGTGGGCGAGCGACGGCGCCTGCAGCGAGGCCGGATAGTCGAGCGCAAAGGGGTCGTGGGTGGCGAGCACCTGGGGAGCG
>CAZCEE010000486.1:0-1749 GCA_964497165.1 uncultured Schumannella sp.
TTCCTCGCCGTGAGCACGCTCAAGGTGCAGTGAGCGGGACCCCGGTTGCCGGGATTCCGACCGATGGCGAGATCGCGGTGCTCGGACTGGCCCGCAGTGGGCGGGCCGTCTCGCTGCTGCTCGCGAGCCGCGGCCACTCGGTCTACGTCTCGGACTCTGCCTCGTCGCCCGGGCTCAGTGCCACGGCGGCGGAGCTCGCGGGCGCGGGGATCGCGGCGGAGGCAGGAGGCCACGATCTCGCGCGGATCGGCAGGGCAGCGCTCGTAGTCGTAAGTCCAGGGATTCCGTCAACGGTCGGCGCGCTGGCGGCTGCGCGCGAGAACGGCGTCCCGGTAGTGAGCGAGATCGAGGTCGCGCTGCGGGCGCTCGACCGCTCCCGCGTGATCGCGGTGACGGGCACCAACGGCAAGTCCACGACGACCGCGATGATCGGAAGCATTCTTGCCGAGCTTGCCGAGCTGGCCGGCGACGTCGCCGTCGCGGGCAACATCGGCCGCCCGCTGTCCGAGGTGGCGCTGCGGGAAAGCGCCCCCGCATGGATCGCGCTCGAGCTGTCTTCCTTCCAGCTGCACGACACGCCGTCGCTGGCGCCGAACGTCGGAGTGCTCACCAACCTCTCGCCCGATCACCTGGACAGGTACGCCGGCGTCGAGGAGTACTACGCGGACAAGGCGCTTCTTTTCCGCAACGCGACGAGCGGGTCCACGTGGGTGAGCAACGCCGACGATGCCGACGGCGCGCGGATGACTGCCGGTGTTGCCGGCCGGCACGTGCGCTTCTCGCTGGCGCGGCGCGCCGACGCATGGCTCGACCCGGTCGCGGGTATGCTCCGGCTGGGTGACGACGAGATCATGCCGCGTAGCGACGTGCCGCTGCTGGGAAAGCACAACGTCGCGAACGCGCTGGCCGCGGCGCTGGCCGTGATCGTGGCGGACGAAGCGTTCGCCGGAAGCGGCGCGCGGACACGGATCGCCCGGGCGTTGCGTAACTTCAAGCCGTTGAGTCATCGTCTCGAGCTGCTGGGGGAATTTCACGGAGTGCAGTGGATCAACGACTCGAAGGCCACGAACGTGGGTGCTACCGTCGTCGCGCTGCAAGCGATGGAGCGGCCGACGGTTCTTCTGCTCGGCGGCCGGCACAAGGGCGAGCCGTACTCGCCGCTCGCCGCGGAGATCGGCCGGACAGTGAAGCACGTGATCGCCTACGGTGAAGCCGCGCCGATCATCGCGGCGGAGCTCGGCACGGTGACCGACGTGCGCACGCCGGGCGGCTCGTTCGACGACGTGATCGCCGAGGCGCGGAAGTGCGCCAAGTCAGGCGACGCGGTGCTTCTGTCCCCGGCGTGCTCGAGCTACGACATGTTCGCCGACTATGAGGAGCGCGGCGAGCGCTTCCGGCAGATCGTCACGGCGTCGGCCGGATGAGCGAGGCCGTCGACACCAGCTACCGCTGGCGGATCGGGGTCGATGGGCGCGTGCTCGTCGTGTTGATGTGGGTGCTGCTCACGATCGGCCTCGCCACCGTGTACAGCGCCAGCTCGATCACCGCTGACCAGATGGGGCGCGGCCACGCGTTCTTCCTGCTGCGGCAGGTCACGGGAGTGATCGCGGGACTCGTCGTGTTCGCGATCGCCGCCAAGATCGACGCGGAGCGGTGGTACCGCTGGGCGTGGCTGCTGATGGCGCTGTCCATCGTCCTGCTGATCGTCGTGATCATGCCCGGCACCGAGGCCATCGCGCCGAGGATCAA
>CAZCEE010000487.1:0-1744 GCA_964497165.1 uncultured Schumannella sp.
ACAACGCCGCCGGTCGTCGTCTGGGGCGCGGCGCAGCCGGCAGAGGGACTTCGAAGCAGTCCCTAGAGGCAAGGTGCCGTTCATGGCCGCCTCGGCGGTCCGGTACGCTGGCCGGCGGAGGATTCGCCTAGTGGCCTAGGGCGCACGCTTGGAAAGCGTGTTGGGGGCAACCCCTCACGAGTTCGAATCTCGTATCCTCCGCCAGCCTGAACAGGCAAAACATCAGCCCGGCTCCCACGTGGAGCCGGGCTGATGTGGTTCCCAGTCTCAGTTCTAGTCTCAGTTGCCCTTTAGGCAGGCCCGGTTCGGACGCGTGCCACTCCCCCGGTCGTCGCCCTGGTCCACGTCGCCGTTCTAGTTCGCGCAGTCTGGGGCGCGAACAAGATCAGGCCGTCGACGCGCTTGGCGATGTCCTGCCGAACCTGATGCGTCGTGTGCTTGTACCGCTTAGCCATACTCGCCGACGGCCAGCCCGTGCATGTCCGGTCTGGGATGCTAGGCGCCAGGAGAGCAGTCGCCCCTCTGCGCTGTGCACCGTTAAGGCGGCTGCCTAATGAGCGGATCGGCACGACCGAACGAGTGCAGGCTTGTCGGGCACCTCTCCACATCTCGGAGGACTCATGAAAGCTAACTCGAATCCTCGGCTCAGCCCGTCATGGCGCCTGCTTTCGGCAGGCATATTGGTCTTGGCAGCAGCGCTTCTAACACTGTTCTCTCCGCTCCTTCTCACTTACTTTGCCGACCGTCCACTGAACTGGGGACAGTTGAGCGATGTAGGTCAAACGTATGGTGCAGCGTCAGCACTTCTATCTGGGCTAGCACTAATCGGAGTCGCTGGCTCATTCGTTGTCCAACGTCGCCAGGCTCACGCCTCTCAGCGCTACTCCGTACGCCAAAGACACTTTGATCTTGCCAGGCTGGCGATGGACGATACAGGACTATTGCATGCGATCGAGCCATCATTTAGTAAACATCCAGATGCTCGTGGGATCATCTACGTGAATTTATGGGTTAACTACTGGTGGATGTGTTGGGACCTGAGAGAGATGGATGAGCCTGCGGTTCGACATGTCGTATCAAAACTCTTCGCTGGATCCGTTGGGCGCTCCTGGTGGGAGATGAATTCAGCAGACTGGAAGGCCACGACGACCGGAGCTCGCTTTGCAACAATTCTTGACCAGGAACATCGGAGAGCCATCTCATCCGGGCCCCCATACCCTAATTCCCAAACAAATTCGCCAACAGTCAAGCCCCAGCACCCAATCAGGGCTCAATCAATTGCCTCGGATCGGTACATGCGGTCACTATTCCTCATGGCAGTAGGTGGCACAATAGGAGCCATAGCAGGATATAGATATCGCCGTAGTTGAGTATTGCGCCATTTGCTCGGGCATATTTGGGCGCCAGAACATAGAAGCGAAACTCATTTGCTGTCCGGGTCAAATTCACTGAGCGTTCTCCGGCCGCCCAGCATTAGCACTCCCCTGGTCCTCGTCGCCGCTCGTGTTCGCGCCGCACTGCGGCCCGCTCCAGATCAGACCATCGATGCGCTTGGCAATGTCCTGCCGAACCTGATGCGTCATGTGCTGGTACCGCTTAGCCATACTCGCCGACGACCAGCCCATCAGACCCATCACTGCCCGGTCCGGGATGCTGAGCACCAGGAGGACGGTCGCGGCGGTGTGCCGGGCGTCGTGAAGACGGCCGTCGCGGAGCTTGGCATCGCTCAGTAGTCGCTTCCAGT
>CAZCEE010000488.1:0-1741 GCA_964497165.1 uncultured Schumannella sp.
GCGCCTGCCGGCTGCACCCCGGGCATCCCGAGCCGGCGTCGCTTAACACCCCGATGCCGTTCGACCTCGTCGTGCGGTCGAGCACGGCGCGGCCCGACGCGGGGCGGGGCTAGGGCGAATCGCCCGGTCAGCCCCTCTCCCCGATGATGCGCCGCACGGCGGCGAGGTCGAGCGGCACGTCACGGTCGACCGTGTTCCACAGCGCATCCCAGTCGATGCTGTCGCCGTAGATATGCCCGATCTTGTCGCGCGTGCCTGTGAGAGCGCGCCAGCGCACGTCGGGATGCGCGGTGCGGAGCTCGTCGGGCAGGTCCTTGACCGCGTTCCCGGTCTGGATGAGGGCCGCGAGCGCCGCGTACCGGTTCACGAAGTCGGGGCCGAGGAAGGCGTCCCGTCCGCGGCCGGCGAGGTCGACGCACTCGGCGAGATGGCGCTCGATCGCGGCGAGGTTCGCGTCGACGCGGGCGGCGCGCGCGGCTGCCTTCGGGTCGGCAGCGCTCATGCGGCGGTGCTCGGTCGCAGTTCGATCGCCGACGCCAGCATCTCGTCGGATGCAGTGCGCGCCGAGACGACCTCGACTTCGACGCCGAGCAGGTCGGCGATCTCGTCCTCCATGTGGAACAGGTCGAATAGCGAGGTGGTCGGAGCCGGATCGACGAGCAGGTCGAGATCGGAATCAACCGTGTCCGATCCCTTCGCCACCGAGCCGAATACGCGCACGCGCGTGGCACCGTTGCGCGCGGCGATGTGCAGTACCTCGGTCTCGTGCCCGCGCAACGCATCCGACGGTCTCGGCCGCATAGCGGCGATCAGCCGGTCACGCACCTCGGGCGATGGGGTCTTCGCGCCGGTCTCGTAGGCTGCGATGTTTGGCCGTGCGGTACCCGCCTGCGCCGCAAGCTGGGCCTGCGTTAGGCCCGCCGCGAGCCGCATCGCCCGGATGTCCGCCATGTATATGAATATACGGATGCGGTGGTGGTTGTGGCTAGAGCCTGTCGAGAAAGCGTGTGACTGGAGTTCCCGGGCGATGATGGACCCCAGAGTGTTCTCCGGAGGCGGGGGTCTCGACACGCGCCTCCGGCGCTACTCGACCACCGAGTCGGCGTATGCGACGGCGTAGCGGGCGACGGTGTCGCGGTACGACTTCGGGGAGTTGAAGCCTGACACCGCGGCGATCCAGCCGGTTTCCGTGTCGATGCCGATGCTGACGCGGCACAGGTAGTTCGCGGTCGCCATCGCCGCGTCGGCGATGTTGTGCGGATCTTCGACGCCGTCGCCGCTGGCATCGGTGTGCCAGTTGCGCCAGGTCTGCGGAATCAACTGGAACGGCCCGACCGCACGGTCGAACTCGGTGTCGCCGTCGAGCGTGCCGCCGTCGGAGTCGGCGATGTGCTCGACCCCGTCGCCGCCCGCGAGGGGAACGCCGTAGATCGGCGGGGTGACGGTGCCGTCGGGGCCGACCTCCGATCCGTCGTGCCGCCCGTGGTCGCTCTCGGTGGCGCCGATGCCGGCGATGGTGTTCCAGGCGAGGCCGCACTCCGGCATCGCCGCGGCCTTCGCGAGGGCCGCTCCGGCGTAGGCGGCGAGGGCCCGCTCCGGGATGCCGGTCGCAGCGCTCGTCGACGCGAGCCAGTCGACATCCACCAGGCCTGCAATTCCGGCCCCGGGCGTAGCTGCAGCGGCGGGCGCGGCGGCGGGCGGTGCCCAGGACGGAGCCGGCTCTTCGGCGACCGGGTCGAGC
>CAZCEE010000489.1:0-1738 GCA_964497165.1 uncultured Schumannella sp.
CCCGCCAATTGAACGGATCGACGGTCAACCGCCGATCCGCCGCGTGTCGTTCGAAGCCGGCATCGAAGTTGCCATCTCCGACCGCAGCTTGTTACAGGACGGCTCCGACGGCAGACCGTAGGGGGGTAAGGATGAGGCGCTGCTTCTTCGGGCTCGGTTGGCTTCTCGCGTGCGCCAGCGCGAGCGCAACGGCGGCCGAGGTCCCGCGCGCGATCCTCAGCCGCGAGGTGCTGCCGGCGGCGGGCAAGCAGAGCGCAATCCTCACGATCGATCGGTTCGGCCGGTACGCGATCACCGCCAAGAGCGCGCAGGGCACGGCGCTGCAGCTCGTCGATCGCATGGCCGGTCCCGGCGAGACGGCGGGCGAGCCCGGCGTGACGGACGGACGGCTCGACGTCTTCCTTGAACACGGCGAATACAAGGTCCTCACCGGTGGCCACGCGGCCGCGCGCGGCACGGTACGCCTGACGGTGCATCCGTTCGTGGAGGGGCATACGCCGCGGGCGCCGCGCCTCGTCGAGCTGAAGCTCGTCGAGGCCGAGCTTCGCGACGTCCAGCAGCTCTCCTATTGGATCGAGATCACCGAGCGGCGCACGGTCGATTTCGAGGCGGCCGGACGCAGCCTGGGCGACCTCAGACTCTGGCGCGACGGGGAATGGCTCGTCGACGCGACGCCCGCGCGCGAGTCCGTTCAGCCCCGAATCGGCGAGCCTCTCCTTATTCATCGACTGACGGCGACGCTCGATCCGGGTCTGTACCTGCTGACCGCGTACGGTGGTCCGGCACGGCCGTGGGCGTCCGGCGGCGACGCTCATCCTTTCTATCTGCGGTTCGGCATCCCTCGGCTCGGCGAGGCGACGCGTGCCCGCCACACCCTCAGCCCCTTCGGCATCGATCGCTATCGCGTGCCGGGCGCGTCCAACTACCTCCGCCTCGAGCTGCCCGAAGCCGCTCCTCTGACCGCTCTCGCCGGCCGATTCGACGCGGTCCAGCCCTTCGCGGACCGGCCGGAGACGCAGCTTGAGATCACGAAGAAGTCCGTGCCACCGGTGGCGGAAGTGGAGCTGACCACCGTCTCGGGGAGCGAGCGCTTCGTCACGGTGCGCGGCGCGGCGGGGCAGCCGTATATCTTGCAGAGCTTCGAGGCCCGCGAGTCGTACTACTTCAAGAAGACCGGAGACTACTGGATCTCGAGCGTGCACTCCGGCCCGGCCGTGGACTCCGTGGACGCGACCGGTCTTCTCGTCGACTGGGACGCGGCCGGTCGCGCGCAGCCGATGCTCACCGAGGTCCTCGAGCTCGACGCGCGCACGCCGTGGGCGAGACGCGCGAACCTCCTCGACCGGCTCACCCTGTTCTTCCAGGTCCAGGCCGGCACGTACTCGGTGGTGTCGAAGGGCACCCCCGCTCGCTTCCGCATCGAGCCGTTCATGCTGAAGCGCCCGGAGAAGTACGAGCCCCCCGCGTTTCGCGACGGCGGCGGAAAGTGGGAGCTCGACGCCGGGCTCTACGTGCTGACGATCGAGCCGGTGAAGAAGGGGATCCTCGACGTCGCGCTGAAACCAGCGGGGCTGATGGACACCATCCTGGACGGCCTCGGGATGAAACGTGACCTGGAGGTGAAGCCGGTCCAGGCCTCGGTCCGTTTCCCAAGAGTCCATCTCGTCGAGAACCACGCTTACACAATGTTCCTGAATCACCAGCCGGCGGTGACGAGCGGGATCGTGCTGCGTCCGCT
>CAZCEE010000490.1:0-1724 GCA_964497165.1 uncultured Schumannella sp.
TATGAACGTCGTGATGAGGATGTCGGAGGCGACGCTGAATTCGCCAGCGGCGAGCAAGTTGGCTCGGTTGGTCGACCCCTGTCGCAGGAGGGCCTCGTTGTCGCCGAGCATTTCGGTCAACCATTCCTCCGTACGCTCTGATCCCCACTCACTCACCAGGGCTAAGGTCATGTCCTCTGGGAAGGCATCGAGGGCTACTCGTCCCTTCCACTTCGGATCGAGCAAATCTTCGTAGCTCGAGGGTGCCTCATCTTCGGCCACGAGGTCGGTGTTCCACACGATGAGCTGCGCGTTGTAGCCGTTCACCACCCACCATGGGCCGACGGCATCCTCCGGGAAGTTCTCGGGGATGGGGATCCCGTGGTGATCTGCGATCAAGTCTTCAGCCTTCACGAGGAGCGCACCAAGGCCACTGGTCTCGACGATATCGGCGACAGCGCGTCCGGCGCGGGCCTCGAGAATGGTGCGATCGAAGATCTCGCTATCCTCAAGTCCGACGTAGTCGACTCGAATGTCAGGGTACGCTTCGTTGAAGGCTGCGATTCGGGCCTCGACGACGGCGCTATTGCTCACCGTGTAGATGAGGACCTGTCCCTCTTCCCTCGCCCGCTCAAGGATGTACGCATCACGCTCCTGTGCGTCGAGCGCGGCAAGCTGAGGGTAGATCTCCGCAGGAGTCTCGCCCGTGATGGTGACCCCCCCAGGCAGACTGGCAGACACTGATGGGGCGCCCGTCGGTGAGGCCTGCGAGCCACAGCCGACGAGGAACATGGCGAGGACGACGAGGACGGCTGTGCATCTAGGGATCCGGGGAGTCAAGACCACCTCCTGCTAATTCTTCATGTGAAGAGAACCTTAGTCCCGAAGTCAAGCGGGAAGGCTCAACCTGACTTCCGCCTATCCGCCATGTCCATCCATAACGGTGAGCGCCTCGTCATCAAGCGCACGCTCCTGCGCCGCATTCCAGCCCGCAGCCCACCCGCTCACGAAGCACTCGGTATTGTTCCCACCTAGCAGGTAGAGGTGCCCGAATATCGACCCCAGCTCACCTGCCTTGTACAGCCGCCCAATGGGACGGCCGTGCGGATCGAGCGCGCGCTGCCTCGCATCGTGGACGAGGCCCCCTTGTGTATTGGTTACGATCGGAAAAGTCGGGGCGGCATAGAAGGGTGGCCTGCGAATCTGGTGCATTGACCAGCCCGGGCGGCCGAATTCTTCATCACGCCCGACCACGCAGGAGCGATTCCATCGCTCAATGGTCAGGTTCAGCGCTTCGGAGTCCAGACCCACCGACCTCGCAAGCACATCGATTGAGGAGGCCTGCTTGACATACCCGCTCTCTACTTCGCGTAGGTTGTCCTGGCTCCACTCGTACGCTAGTTCTGGATCACTCATCACTGGTCGGCCAATCGGGCCAAATCCGCGACCAACTTCGTCATATATCAGGAAGGAGGGGATGCGGGGGTATCGTTGGCGGTCTATGTCGTAGTGGATTAGATCGCGAATCGGCGTATCCTGCGGGGCGGGCGGGTATTCGTTCGCAAACCGATGACCATCCTGATCTACCAGGATCCATGGCATCTGCCGCTCCGGGCTTCGGGCCCCTGTGCACGAGTTCCGGATGCCGACCCGAGCGCCCGGTAGGCGGAAGCCGTAGCTTCCATGGAGATGCCACATGTGCCACAGAGCCGCGCCGACGGATTGCCCCATAAGAATCCCATCTC
>CAZCEE010000491.1:0-1718 GCA_964497165.1 uncultured Schumannella sp.
CGGCGTCCGCCCGCCGACCTCGCCGTCCACTGGTCGGGTAAGGCCTGGTCGAGCGCCAAAGTGCACGCGCACATCTTCTCGCCGCTGCCGTCGGGCACCTTCCCGGGGGTCGACGACCGCGAACTGTACGAGTTCCTGGAGTCTCACGCCTCGAGCTGAGTCGCGGCTTGTGCTCCTGCCACGGCCAGCCAGCGGGCCGGGTCGGCGAGTGCGGCCTCCGTCGATCCCGCAAGGTCGACAAGAGAGATGGATGCCACCGCAGCTCCCGAGGGTGCGTGCGGCTCGGTCGTGACGCGGCCGGCGATCACCGTCGTTGCCGCCACGAGATCGTGCCTTTCGGCGAGCTCGAGCGCGAGGCCGACGACTTTGCCGGTCACCGAGGTCGCGTCGAAGGATCCTTCCCCGGTGACGAACGCGTCGGCACCGGCCAGCTCCGTCTCCAGCTCGGTGAGTCGGGCGATCGCCGCGGAGCCCGATTCGATGTGAGCGCCCCAGGCGGCGACGAAGCCGAAGGCAGCTCCGCCAGCGGCGCCAGCTCCCGGAGTCGAGGGGTCGGCGTCGAAGAGCGACGAAAAGACCCGCAGTCGTTCATCCAGCTCGACCACCTCCTCGGGCGTGGCACCCTTCTGCGGACCGAAGACGGCGGCCGCGCCAGTCGGGCCGAGCAGCGGGGCTGTCACGTCGGTCAGCAGGCGCACGCCGCGAGACGGCGGCCGCGACAGGTCGAGGGCGTCGAGCGCACCCTTCCCTCCGTCTGTCGACGCGGAGCCACCGAGTGCGATCACCAGCTCGACGGCGCCGGAGTCGAGGGCGGCCGCGATCACCTCGCCCAGACCGCGCGTGGTCGCGCCGAGCGGGTCGAGTCGCTCCATGAGCGCAATGCCGGAGCACTGAGCGAGTTCGACGACCGCCGTGCCGTCCGGCAGTTCAAGCCACTCGCCGGCAACCGGCCGACCATCCGGCCCGGTGACCATCCCCGCGGAACGGCGCACGGCATCCGCGGTCGCTGCTTCGATCGCGTCGAGCGTGCCCTCGCCGCCGTCGGCCTGCGGGATCTCGACGACCTCGTCGTCAGGCCGCACAGAGCGCCAGCCGTCGGCGATCGCGGCGGCGGCGGCCGATGCAGAGATCGAGCCCTTGAAGGAGTCCGGGGCGATGACGACTCTCATAGACGGTGCCCTCGACACGATTCGAACGTGCGACCTCTTCCTCCGGAGGGAAGCGCTCTATCCACTGAGCTACGAAGGCGCGTAGCGCACCTAGGTTAGCAGCATGACTTCGGGCAGCCCGCGTCGCGAGGTGGGGTCGAGCCTCGTTCTCGAGGTCTCCGATCCGACCGCGTTCGTGCTCGCGGTCGCCGTCGCGGAGGGGGTTCCGACGACTGTCGAGTCGCTGCAGGTGCGCCTCGATGAGCAGCCGATCGAGGTGCGCGAGGCGACCGACCCGCACGGCACCCGCTTGCACCTCTTCGAGACCGGTCCCGGCGTCCTGAGCGTCGACTACGCCGCGACGGTCGTAGGCCGGGCGGCCCCCGCTCCCGTCGTCGAGCGCGACCTGGTGACCTACCTGCGCCCGAGCCGGTACGTGCAGTCCGACACTCTCACCGACCGGGCGCGCGAGTTGTTCGCCGGGCTCGAGGGGCGCGGGCTGGTCACCGCCGTCGAAGCCTGGGTGCACGAGCACCTCACCTACGACGGCGCCGCGACGAGCCCGACCGG
>CAZCEE010000492.1:0-1718 GCA_964497165.1 uncultured Schumannella sp.
ACCGGCTCGCGGCGCTCGCCGACGCGACGGGCATCCGTCCGATCGTCGCCGACCTCACGGTCGACGCCGACGTGGCGCGCGTGCGCGACGAACTCGCCGCGATCGGGCCGGTGCACGCCCTCGTCAACAACGCCGGGGGAGCGTTCGGCATGGCGAGCGTCGAAAACGGCGACCCGGCGGACTGGCGCGCGATGTTCGAGATCAACGTTGTCGCGGTCAAGAACCTGATCAGTGCGCTGCTGCCCGCGCTGCGCGACGGCGCCCGGGATGCCGGCCACGCCGACATCCTGACCGTCACCTCGATCGCGGCGCACCTCGCGTACGAGGGCGGCGCCGGCTACAACGCCGCGAAGGCGGGCGCCCACATGCTGATGGCGGTGCTGCGACTCGAACTGGCCGGCGAGCCGATCCGGGTGATCGAAGTGGCGCCCGGGATGGTGAAGACCGACGAGTTCTCGCTCGTGCGTTTCGGCGGCGATCAGGCCAAGGCCGAGGCGGTCTACGACAACGTCGCGGCGCCGCTCGTGGCCGACGACATCGCCGCGGCGATCGTGCACGCGATCGAACTGCCCGGCCACGTCAACCTCGACCTCGTCACGATCAAGCCCGTCGCGCAGGCCGCCCCGCACAAGGTGATCCGCGGGGACCTCACGCCCCGCGCTTAGAGGCTATTTGCCCGACTTTGTGCCCTTGGCGGGCCCGGAAGCCACAGAGTTGGGCAAATAGCCATCGTCTTCGACGTCAACCGGGTCGGCGAAGGCGAGTTTCGGCACGAAGAACAGCAACACCGTCGCGACGAGGGCGCTCGCGCCGCAGACGATCCAGACCGTGTAGTAGCCCGAGAGGCTCGCGGCCGTGCCGACGCCCGCGGTGACTCCGGTGGCGAGTGCGATGCCGAACGTCGCGGAGGCGAACGCCCCGCCGATCGTCTTCGTGGTGTTGGTGAGCCCGGTCGCGATCCCGGTCTGCCCGCGAGGTGCCGCCGCCGCGGCGGCCGCAGGTAGCGCGGCGACGAGAGCACCCGAGCCGAGGCCGGCGATGCAGATGCAGGCGAGCACCTGGGTGAGGTCGTCGTGCAAGAAGATGAGCGCGAAGTAGCCGATCGCGACGAGAGCCGTGGCTCCGATGAGGGCGAGTCGCGGCGACAGTCGCCTCGAGAACACCGCGAACAGCACGGCGCCGATGATGAGCGAGATCAGGTAGATGCCGATGACGATGGACCGCATCCCGGAGCTCAGTCCCAGCCCGTAGCCGGCGACCTCCGGGTCCGTGCCGGCGAACGTCGAGAGCGGGATCTGCGCGCCGAGAACGCTGATGCCGAACAGCCCGGCCGTGACCTGCACGGGCCACATCGTCGGCTGCGCGAGAACCCGCAAGTCGATCGCCGGATCGTCTTTGCCGAGCACCCAGCGCGCGAACGGGATGAAGGCGAGAAGCCCGGCGGCCATGACGACCCACACCCACCACGTGTCGGGGCCGTTGATGCGCAGGAAGGTGAGCGACGAGGTGGTGAGTAGCAGCGCGAACGACAACAACACGAAGCCGAAGAAGTCGAGGCTGCGGCCCGCGGTGCGCTCCGACTCGGGCACGCCGAACAGGATCGCGAAGAACACCGCGGTCACGACGATCGCCGGAACCGCGAGGGTGAGGGCGACATCCCCGCCTGCCGCCGCGAACACCGCCCCGCCACCGAGCGCGCCCGCAATGGCGCCCGCCTC
>CAZCEE010000493.1:0-1716 GCA_964497165.1 uncultured Schumannella sp.
GCGATCGTGCTCGTCGGCTTCGTGCCCGAGAAGGGTGCGGTTCGGCCTCGGCTGCGTGGGCTGGTCTACGCGACGCTTTCGGGGCTGCTGATCGGCTGCTTCTTCATCCTCGTCGACCGGGCGCCCGCCGACTCGGGGCTGTACCCGATCGTCGCGAACCGCATCGTCGCCGGCACGATCCTGGTCGGAGTGCTCGCCGTGCTGCTCGTGGCCGCCCGTCGGCGCGGTGTGCCGGCGTTTCCGGGGTTGCGCGGCGCGTGGGGGCTCATCGTCGCCTGCGGCATCGCGGATGCCGCCGCCAACGTGCTCATCCTCACCGGCCTGCGAATGGGCGACCTCACCGTGATGAGCGTGCTCGCCGCGCTCTACCCGGGCGGCACGATCGCCCTCGCCGCGATCGTGCTGCGCGAACGGATAGCACCCGTACAGTGGGTGGGACTCGCGCTCGCCCTCGCCGCGGCCTCAGTTTTGGCGATCCCCGCCTAACCGGCTCGATCCCCCA
Source organism: uncultured Schumannella sp. (assembly GCA_964497165.1). Lineage (GTDB taxonomy): Bacteria > Actinomycetota > Actinomycetes > Actinomycetales > Microbacteriaceae > Pseudolysinimonas_A. Next base: position 503 of record CAZCEE010000493.1, read on the forward strand.
CGAAGGGCCGTGCGTCAGCCGGCGAGGTCGGCGATCGCCTGGTCGCCCGGGCGCACCGAAATCCACTCAGGGGTGATCTCGGCGCGAGCGAGCAGATCCTCGGTCTTGCGACGACGGTTGCGCGGCACGAGGGTCACGACGGTGCCCTCCTTGCCAGCCCGGCCGGTGCGGCCGGCGCGGTGCAGGTACGCCTTGTACTCGTCGGGCGCGTCGGCCTGGATGACGAGTTCGATGTCGTCGACGTGGATGCCGCGGGCGGCGACATCCGTGGCGACCAGCACGCTGACGCGACCGCTCGTGAACTTCTCGAGCGCCCGGGTGCGGCGCGCCTGGTTGAGGTCACCGTGGATGCTTTCGGCGCGGATGCCCGCGTCGTCCAGCAGGTCGGCGAGCTGCTCGGCGAACGCACGGGTGCGCGCGAAGACCAGCTTCTTGCCGGGGCCGGCAGCAAGCTCGATGAGCACATCCTGCTTGTCGCGCTGCTCGAGCAGGAACGCGATGTGGCGGATGTCGGACGAGGCCTGGTCTTCACCGGAGATCTCGTAGACGGCCGGGTCGACGAGGAACTCCTCGACGAGCGACGCAACACCGGAGTCGAGCGTGGCCGAGTACAGCAGCTTCTGGCCGCCGTCCGACGTGCGCTGCAACAGCTCACGCACCGGCTCGAGGAACCCGAGCTCGCACATGTGGTCCGCCTCATCCAGCACCGTGATGACGACCTGCGAGAGGTCGAGCCGGCCTTGCGACACGAGGTCGCCGATGCGACCCGGGGTGCCGATGATGATGTCGACGCCGCGCGAGATCGCGCCGGTCTGCCGGGCGTAGGGAACGCCGCCGTAGATCTGCGTGGTGAACAGCCCGACGCTCTGGGCGAGCGGCTGAATGGTGCGGTCGATCTGCAGGGCGAGTTCGCGGGTCGGCGCGAGGATGAGCGCGCGCGGCGCGCGGCCCGGCTTGCGCCGTTCAGTCGAACCCTTCTGCGACTGCAGGAGGCGCTCGACGAGCGGAGCACCGAAGGCGATCGTCTTGCCGGAGCCGGTGCGGCCACGGCCGAGAACGTCGCGACCCTCGAGCACGGACGGGATCGTCGCCGCCTGGATCGGGAACGGAGTGTCGGCGCCGAGCTCGGAGAGCACGCGCACGAGGTTCTGGCCGAGACCGAGCTCGCCGAATCCGGTGCTCTGCATGTCGGTCGCGTCGACGGCCTGCGCCTC
>CAZCEE010000494.1:0-1711 GCA_964497165.1 uncultured Schumannella sp.
TCGCCGATCTGGACGCGGGGGAGCTGCGGTCGGTCGGCGCCGCCGCCGAGACGCTCCGGGTCGCGCTTGCGGCAGGCCCCAGTGGGTCGATTCGCGGTACCGGGTGATGCTGTGCGGCGGGACGGCGGCTGGGCGTCAGGCGCCGTGGGCGGCGCGGCGGAAGCGGTCGGCGAGCTTGTCCAGGTGCTCGGCCAGTTCGGGGGCGTCGATCACGTCGAAGTCCACGTCCAGCAGCCCCAGGTAGAGGGCCAGCATGTGCGGGGTGTCCGAGCCGACCACGGCGACGCAGCGGTCCGGCCCGATGGGCTCCACCGACACGGCGATCGGCATCCGTGCGGTGACGTACTCGACGTCAGCGTGCAGCAGCACCCGGGCGTGGTACCGCCAGGTCGCGGCGCCGGCCCCGCGCTGCACGTGGGCCGCGGCGCCGCCGGGCAGCTCACGCGGGGTGAAGCGCGGACCGTTCGGCGTCTTCGGCAGCATCCGATCCACCCGGAAGGTCCGCCAGTCGTTCCGGTCGACGTCCCAGGCGACGAGGTACCAGCGCCGGCCCCAGTTCACCAGCTGGTGCGGCTCGGTGGTGCGGATGCTGGCGGCGCCCTCGTGGTTCGCGTAGTCGAAGCGGAGCCGCTCGTGCGCCCAGATTGCGCCGGCGATCGCGGTGAGCACCTCGGCGGCGACCGTGGGTCCGGTGCCCGGCACGGTCACCGTGGCGGACTTCATCGCGTTGACCCGATGCCGCAGCCGTGCCGGCAACACCTGTTCGAGCTTGGCGAGCGCCCGCACCGACGTCTCCTCGATGCCGGCCACCGTGCCGCCAGCGGCCGTGCGCAGGCCCACTGCTACGGCCACTGCCTCGTCATCGTCCAGCAGCAGCGGCGGCATTACCGCGCCGGCGCCGAGCCGGTAGCCGCCCGCGACGCCCGGCGTGGCACGCACCGGATAGCCGAGACTGCGGAGTTTCTCCATGTCGCTGCGCACGGTCCGGGTGGAGACCTCGAGTCGTTCCGCCAGTGCGGCGCCGCTCCAGTCGCGATGCGTCTGGAGCAGGGACAGCAGACGGAGCAGCCGTGCCGAGGTCTCCAACATTCGCTGATTCTCGCACTGATTGCGGAAGCTAACCTTCCGCAATAGCTTCTAGCGTGGTGGGCATGACAAACACCGAGGAAATCCGCCCCTTCCGCATCGACATCCCGCAGGTCGAGCTCGACGCGTTGCACGCCAGGCTCACCGACGCGCGCTTCCCGGACGAGGTGCCGGGCAGCAAGCCGGACTGGAGCCGCGGCATCCCGCTCGGCTACCTCAAGGACCTCGCCGAGTACTGGCGCACCGGCTACGACTGGCGTGAGCAGGAAGCGGCGCTGAACGCGTTCCCCCAGTTCACCACCGAGATCGACGGGCAGAACATCCACTTCCTACACGTCCGCTCGCCCGAGCCGGACGCCGTCCCGCTGCTCCTCACGCACGGCTACCCGAGCTCGTTCGTCGAGTTCGCGAAGCTGATCAGCTCGCTCGCCGACCCGGCGTCGCACGGCGGCGACCCGCGGGACGCCTTCCACGTGGTGGTGCCGTCCCTGCCCGGCTTCGGCTTCTCCATGCCGCTGAGCGACAGCGGGTGGGAGGTCGGCCGGACCACCGCCGCGTTCGCCGAGCTGATGACCAGGCTGGGCTACGAGCGGTTCGGCGCGCAGGGCGGCGACATCGGCGCCGG
>CAZCEE010000495.1:0-1710 GCA_964497165.1 uncultured Schumannella sp.
GGAGGGGGTGGTCGCCATCGCACTCAGGCTACCGCGCGGTCCAGACGTCGACCTCTCCGGGGTGATCCCCGGGGGCAACGAGGATGAGGCCGTTGACGTCGGTGCGGAGCGTCGTCGTTCCGGTCGCAGCGAGGATGCCGAGCAGCGCATCCGTCGGGTGGCCGTAATCGTTGTCGGCACCGACGCCGATCAGGCCGACCGTCGCATCGAGGCGCTCGTACAGGTCCGCAGACTGGTCGGCCGACCCGTGGTGGGAGACCTTCACGACGTCGACTCGGCCGATGTCGATCGCACCGCCCATGCGCGCCTGGGACTCCTCACCGAGATCGGCGAGCATCACCGCGGTGAGACATGGCGCCTCCGTCGCGCACGTCCACCGCAACGTGACGCTGGCGGGATTGCCCGTGTCGGAGCTACTGGGCTGCGGCCAGAGCACCTCCCAGGCGAGCGACCCGAGCGCACCCCGGTCGCCGCGGTCGACGGACTGCACCTGAGCGCCGGCGGCTGCGAAGGCAGCGAGAAGCTGCTCGTCGGCCGCCTCCCCCGTTGGCCCGGTGAGCACGATGTCGGCGCGGTCGAGCACCGCATCCGCTCCCCCGACGTGGTCGAGGTCGAAATGGGTGAGCACGACCAGGTCGAGTCTGCCCACGTCGAGCTCGTCGAGACAGAGACGCAGCAACCCGGGATCGGCCCCGAGATCGACGAGGGCGACGGCATCGCCGCTGCGCACGAGGGTCGCGTCCCCCTGCCCGACGTCGCACATCGCGTACTGCCAGTCGGCGGGCCGACCGACCCGGGTGACGACCGCTCCCCCGACGGCGGCTGCGACGTAGGCGACGAGGGCGACGAGGCTCACGGCCCGTGCAATGCTTCGCGGCCTTCCGACACCCAGGATCGCGAAGAGCGCCCCGACCTCGATCGCGACCAGCAGCACAACCCCGCCCGGGCCACCCGGCCAGACCCCGCGGGCGCCCGGCAGCCCCGCGAACAGGGTCGCGACCGCGGCAATCCAGGATGCGGGCAGCCAACCGAGCCACGCCACCGCCACCCCGAGCGGCGGGGCCACCCCGACGAGCAGACACGCGATCAGGCCGAGTACCGTCGCAAGCGGCGCAGCCGGGGCGGCGAGCAGATTTGCGGGCACCCCGTATAGCGGCAACGACGGATCGAGCAACAGGATGACCGGCTGACACGCGAGCTGCGCGGCGAGAGGCACACTCAACACCGTCGCGAGCCATGCGGGCAACACGCGCGTCAGAGCCACCGCGAGTGGCCCCGCGAGCATCAGCAACCCGGCCGTCGCCAGGGCGGAAAGCGCGAAACCGTAGGAACGCGACAGCCAGGGGTCGGCAATCAGCAGCACGAGCACGGCGGCACACAGCACGGGAACCCCCAGCGCCGGGCGACCCAGGGCGACAGCGCCGAGTGCGAGACCCGCCATCACCGCCGCGCGCAGGACGCTCGGCTCGGGAGTGACGAGCACCACGAATCCGAGCAGCGCGACCGCCGCGACCCCGATCCGCACGGGAAGCGCCGCCCCAAGAAGTGCGGTGACCGCGAGAACGGCTCCGACGACGATCGCGCAGTTCGCCCCCGACACCGCCGTCAGGTGACTCAGGCTCGACGCGATCATCGCCGAGTCGAGCGACTCGGGCACCCGCGTCGTGTCGCCGATCGCGAGCCCCGGCAGCAGCCCGCCGCCCGGTTCGG
>CAZCEE010000496.1:0-1689 GCA_964497165.1 uncultured Schumannella sp.
ACATCCGCGTGCTCGTTATCAAGCTGGCCGACCGTCTGCACAACGCGCGCACCTGGGGCTTCGTGCCGGAGGAGTCGGCGCGGCGCAAGGCGCAAGAGACGATGGAGATCTACGCCCCGCTCGCGCACCGACTCGGCATCCAGACCATCAAGTGGGAGCTCGAAGACCTCTCGTTCGCGGTGCTGCATCCGAAGCTCTACGTCGAGATCGAGAGCCTCGTGCGTGACCGCACGCCGCAGCGCGAAGAATTCGTGCAGAACGTCATCGACGCGGTCAATGAAGACCTCAAGTCGGGCAAGATCAAAGGCCAGGTCGTCGGTCGACCGAAGCAGTATTACTCGATCTACCAGAAGATGGTGTTGCGGGGACGCGAGTTCACCGAGATCTACGACCTCGTGGGCATCCGGATTCTGGTGAACAACATCCGCGACTGTTACGCGGTGCTCGGCGCGATCCACGCCCGGTGGAATCCGATCCCGGGTCGGTTCAAGGACTACATCGCGACCCCGAAGTTCAACCTGTACCAATCTCTGCACACGACGGTGATCGGGCCGAAGGGCCGCCCGGTCGAGATCCAGATCCGAACGCACGAGATGCACCAGCGGGCCGAGTTCGGCGTCGCCGCGCACTGGAAGTACAAGGAGCGGGTCAACTCCGGTCGCGGCGAATCGGATCGTGGGCCGAACGACACCGAGATGGCCTGGCTCGCGCACATCAGCGACTGGCAGGCCGAGACCGAAGACGCGAGCGAGTTCCTCGACAACCTGCGTTTCGAAATCGGGGCGAAAGAGGTCTACGTCTTCACCCCGCAGGGCAAGGTCATCGGCCTGCCGGCGGGGGCCACCCCTGTCGACTTCGCCTACGCCGTGCACACCGAAGTCGGACACCGCACGATGGGGTCGAAGGTCAACGGGCGACTGGTGCCGCTCGAGAGCGAGCTGTCGAGCGGTGACGTCGTCGAGGTCTTCACCTCCAAGAATCCGGATGCCAGCCCCAGCCAGGACTGGCTCAACTTCGTCAAGAGCCCCAGGGCGCGCAACAAGATCCGCGGCTGGTTCACGAAGGAGCGCCGCGAGGAGGCCATCGAGCAGGGCAAGGATTCGATCGCCCGCGCGATGCGCAAGCAGAACCTGCCGCTGCAGAAGCTGATGAGCTCCGACGTGTTCGCCGAGGTCGCGGCGGCGATGCGGTACGAAGGCGTCGAGGCGCTGTACGCCGCGGTCGGCGAAGGCCACGTCTCGACCCAGTCGGTGCTCGAAAAGGTCGTCGCGTCGCTGCAGTCCGAGGCGGAGGCCGACGAGGCCGAGATCCCGTTCACCCCGAAGGGCCGCGCCCGCCAGTTGCGGCCGAGCGACTCCGGTGTGCTCGTGCGCGGCGCCCCCGACATCCTGGTGAAACTCGCGAAGTGTTGCACGCCGGTGCCGGGCGACTCGATTGTCGGCTTCGTCACCCGCGGATCCGGGGTCTCGGTACATCGCGACGACTGCCTCAACGTCACGGCCCTTCGGGAAGATCCCGAGCGGATGATCGACGTCGAGTGGGCGCCGACCTCGTCGAGCATCTTCCTCGTGCAGATCCAAGTGGAGGCACTCGACCGCTCCGGGCTGCTCTCCGACATCACCCGAGTGCTCTCGGAGCACCACGTCAACATCCTCTCGGCGAACGTTTCGACCTCGAGCGACCGCCTCG
>CAZCEE010000497.1:0-1668 GCA_964497165.1 uncultured Schumannella sp.
TGTGAAGTCTCGGTACCTCTGTCCCTCATTGGCCTCGGCACCTGTGTCCCACTCTCCGACCCGGCCTCGGTTCCTGGGCGACAGTGGCCTCGGCACCTGTGTCTCACCAATTCCACGTCTCTAGGGTCCATCCGCGTCATCACTTGTGCTCAACCGAGCCAAGGAGGACGACGTGTTGGTGGAACTTTCGATGGTTGAGCAGCGCTACGACGCCGTGAGAGAGGTGCTGGAGGGAGCCAGCGTCAAAGACACCGCCACCCGCTACGGGGTCGATCGCCGCACCCTTCACCGCTGGCTGGTGCGCTACGCCACCGAGGGACTTGCCGCGCTTGCCGACAAGAGCTCCAAGCCGGATCGCTGCCCCCACCAGATGGCGCCCGAGATCGAAGCCCGCATAGTCGATCTGCGCCGCAGCCATCCCGGCTGGGGACCCCGCACGATCCTCAACAAGCTGCGCCGGGATCTCGAGGCGCCTCCATCGCGCGCCGCGATCTATCGCTGTCTCGTGCGCCATCGATTGATCCAGCCCAAGCCCCGTCGCCGCCAGCGCGACGACTACAAGCGTTGGGAGCGCGCTCGATCGATGGAGCTGTGGCAGTGCGACGTCATGGGCCGGGTCTTTCTCACCGACGGCCGCGAGGTCAAGATCATTACTGGGATCGATGACCACTCACGCTTCTGTGTCATGGCCAAGGTCGTCGCGCGCGCGACCGCGCGGCCAGTGTGCGATGCACTCATGGATGCGCTGAACACTCACGGCATCCCGGAACAGATCCTGACCGACAACGGCAAGGTTTTCACCGGAAGACTGGCCCGCAAGCCCGCCAACGTGCTGTTCGACCGCATCTGTCTCAACAACGGGATCCGCCACATCCTCACCGCCCCCTATTCGCCGACGACCACCGGCAAGGTCGAGCGCCTGCACAAGACGATGCGCAAAGAGCTCTTCTCAGAACACACCTTCGACACGATCGAGGAGACCCAAGCGGCACTGGATCGATGGGTCGTGGACTACAACAACGAGCGCGAGCACCAGTCCTTGGGAGATGTGCCACCGATCCGACGCTTCGAGCTCGCCAGACCGGTTTCGCTCGAGGTCATCGACGGCGACATCGCGATCGAAGAGGAACCCGCACCCAGAAAGAAGATCGTCGGCCGCCGTGTCGATCGGGCCGGACGCATCAGCATCCTCAAGCACCGCTATCACGTCGGTCGGCACCTGGCCGGGGAAGCGGTCACGATCGAATCGGCTGACGGACTGCTGCACATCACCCACAACGGGGTCGTGGTCGGGACCCACGCGCGGCGACACCTGATCGATGACGACGACAAGATGGATCGACGTCCCCAGCACGCTCGTCGACCGGCACAGCCCACCAAAGGTGGTGAGGTCCTGCGCATCGTCGACAACCACGGATCGATCAGCTTCGCCGGCACCGGCTATCGCGTCGGCAACCCTTATCGCGGACAGACCGTCGGGATCCGCTTGGTCGGCGACACCGTCCAGATCTCCATTGACGGCACCCTGCTACGGACTCATCGTTCTCGACACGACAAGACCAAGGAGTTCGGAGCGTTAGCTCAGCCCAAAGGCAAGCCCAGGAGGGCCAGGTTGTGAGACATACCTACCGGAGCCAATGTGGGACACGGGTGGTGAGACTTCACACG
>CAZCEE010000498.1:0-1651 GCA_964497165.1 uncultured Schumannella sp.
CGATCGCGATCGACTCCGCTGTCGGGCACGGCACCACGCTGACGGTTCGGCTCCCCGTCGCGCTCGCTGCCAGGTGATCGACGGCTAGAGGTCGTCAGCGGGCTCCGGGGCCGGATCGCGCCGGGCGGGCCGCTCGCCGATGGCCGTTCCCGGTGCACCGCCGGTGCCGGGCGCGTGCTTCTCGCGTTCGATGGAGAGCCACTCCGGCATGTCTGCCAGCAGGGTACGTATCTCGGATGTCGTCATCGAGTCGCTCACCCCCGCGCGAGCGAGCGCCGAGTTCGAGACGCCGAGCCGACGAGCGACCTCGTTGCGCGGATGCGGACCCTCGCGGCGCAGCGTCGTCAGCCATTCCGGCGGGTCGGCCTGAAGCGCCTGCAACGCATCCCGGGCGATCGGCGCCGCGCGGAAGTCGTCGGGCGTTGCCGGGAGGAAGACGCCGAGCTTCTCGGCCGCCGTCTTGGGGCTGAGCAGCTGCTGGTTCGGGGGCTTCGGCTGTTGGCGGCGGTCTTCGCGCGGGGCGTCGGTCATGCTTCGAGCGTACGGGGCCCCGCGTAGCCTGAACGCATGCCCGATCCGCTGCTCGTCGCCTTCGTGCCCGGAGTCACGCCCGGCAAGTGGGAGCGGGTCTGGCGCGAGCGGCGCCCGGGCGGTCGCCTCGACCTCACGCCCCTCTCCCAGTCAGCAGCACTCGCAGCCCTCGATGAGGGCACCGCGCACATGGCTCTCGTGCGTGATGTTGCGGCTGACTACCGTTGGCACGCCATCCCGCTCTACCGGGAGGCTCCCGTCGTCGTCGCGCCGCGCGGTTCGCTCGTGGCGAGTCTCGACGCCGTCGACCTCGTCGACCTCGACGGCGAGAATGTGGTGGCGGTCGACCTCCTCTACGGGAGCGGTGAGGATGCTGTCGAACTCGTCGCCGCGAACGTCGGCGTCGCCGTGATGCCCCAGTCGGTCGCCCGGGCACTGTCACGCAAGGACGTCGTCGCGCGGGCCCTCCGCGACGCACCCGATACGGGGATCTCGCTCGTCTGGCCCGTCGACTCCACGCATCCGTTGTGCAGCGTGTTCGTCGGGATCGTGCGCGGCCGCACGGCGAACAGCTCCCGCTGAGTCAGCTCGCATCCGGGTTTCGAGGCGGGTTGTACATGAACTCGAACCGGATGCCGTTGTCGTCTTCGACGAACGAGGCGTAGTACCGCTCGTTGAACCGCGGGTACATCTTCGGCTCACGCACCACCGACCACCCAGCTCCGAGCGCGACCCCGTGCAGACGATCGACCTCCGCCGTCGAGTCGACCGCGAACGAGAGGTGCTGCCAGCCGACCCGCCCGTGCGTATGAGGACCCGTGCCCGGTTCGCGCGCCGGATAGAGGATCAGTTCCGTCTCCCCATCCCGATACCAGGAGACCGACCCATCCGCGGGGTGCTTGGTGAATCCGAGCGCATCCAACACCGGATGAAACTGCGCCGTTGCTCGGGTCAGGTCGTCAACGGAGATGCCGAGATGATCGAAAACAGTCATTGACGCAGTCTCGCGCGTTAACGCGGGAAGGACCGCAACTTCTCCCGGTCCCCTTTGACGTCTGTCGGGCTGACAGTGTCTGAGTTCACGACATGTGTCACAGGTGATGCGTCGCTGATGAGTCGG
>CAZCEE010000499.1:0-1648 GCA_964497165.1 uncultured Schumannella sp.
CGAGCATCGCGGTCAGCATCCGCTCGGCAGCGGCACTCTCCTCGAAGACGCGCTCTGCCGTCGAGCGCTGCGTCGCGGATACAACCCAGACGGCGGCGGCGATCACCACGACCGCGATCGCGAGCGTCGCACGAGTGCGCGCAATGCCTGATGTGACTGAGTGCTTGCTCACGTCGACCGACCACTGCTCCCCTGAGACGTACCGGTGATAGGAGGTGCTTCGGTCGATCGGCGACCCGACTTGAGTGCTGCCCCAGCTAGGTTCTTGCGATGGCGGCCCACTACGAGTTCCTCTCCACCTGGCTGCTCGCGGCCCCACGCGAGCGAATTTGGGACACCATCAGGGATGCGGCCGCTTGGCCGGAGTGGTGGCGTGGCGTCGTTTCGGCCGCCGAGCTCGACGGCGGCGACGAGCAGCGCGTGGGGAGCCGCTATCGGGTCCGATGGCGCAGCGCGATCCCCTATGCGGTCGAATTCGACTTCGAGGTGCGCGAGCTGGCGCCGCCGGCGTACATGGCGGGCCGCGCGACGGGCGGGCTCGACGGGACGGGAGCGTGGCGGCTCTACGAGGAGCGGGGCGTGACCGCGGTCACCTACGACTGGCGTGTGGCGACGACCAAGGCGTGGATGAACTTCGTCGCCCCGGTGGCACGGCCGGTGTTCGCCTGGAATCACGACTGGGTGATGGCCCGCGGCGGCGAGGGGCTCGCGCGGCGACTCGGCGTGGAGCTGCTGGCGCGCGGGTGAGTGCACGATCCGTTCACACCTCGTGCGCGAGAACGACTTAGAGTTGCATTGATGACCAAGCGGGTGATGCTGGCCGTCGCGCTCACCGTGGCGGTTGCGGGCGTGATCACGCTGGCGCGTGGCGACGACGATCGCCGCGCGGAGGCGGTCGCGACGAAGGGCAAGCCGCCGGTAGTGCTGCTGATGTTCGACGAGTTCCCGACCGACCTGCTGCTCGGGCCGAACGGAAAGATCGACGGCGGGCGCTACCCCGCCTTCGCCGAGCTGGCGCGGACGGGCTACTGGTTCCCGAACGCGACGACGACCTACGACTCGACGACCAAGGCGGTCCCGCAGATCATGGACGGGAAGCTGCCGCGCGCGGGTACCGAGCCGACCTACCGCGACCATCCGCACAGCGTCTACGACCTGTTCGCGCGTCGCGGATACGAGATCGAGCGGATGGAAGCGGCGACTTCGATCTGCCCGCCGCGCTACTGCCCCGACGCACAGCCCCGGCGGCCGGGGATCCTGGCCCAGCTGCAGAGCGGACGACGTGAGCGGCTCGCGCGCTTCTTCGCCTCGATCCGCCCCCAGGACCGACCGACGTTCTGGCTCGCGCACGTGCTGCTGCCGCACGGGCCGTACCTGTTTCTGCCGTCCGGCAAGGAGATGCGGCCCGACTGGCAGGACCCGGTGCCGGGGATGAACAGCACCCCGGGCTTCTACTCGGACTACCTGGCGCTGCACGCGCAGCAGCGGCTGCAGCTCCAGATCGGCTTCGTCGACCGCGAGCTGGGGCGGCTGCTCGCGCGGATGCGACGCGAGGGCACGTTCGACCGCTCGCTGATCGTGGTGACCGCCGACCACGGGATCTCGTCCGAGTCCGGCGTGCCGAGCCGGCGCGACACCGACATGCGCA
>CAZCEE010000500.1:0-1645 GCA_964497165.1 uncultured Schumannella sp.
GTCGGCAGGGCGAGGTCGCGCACGACATTCACGACAGCCGGGGCGACGGCGAGATAGTCGGATGCCGCCAGCAGTTTCGCGCGCACCGACGGCGACAGGGTGGTCGCCGGGTCCGCCGCCGCGGCGATGATGCCATCGAGGTCGCCGAACTCCCGCAACAGCCCGGCGGCGGTCTTCTCGCCGATGCCCGCGACGCCCGGGAGTCCGTCCGAAGGGTCGCCGCGCATCGCCGCGAACGCCGCATATTGTGCCGGGGTGATCGCGTACTTCGCCTCGATGGCGGCGTCGTCGAGGATCTCGAGGTTCGCCATCCCGCGGCCGGTGTAGATCACCCGAACGTCCCGGGCGTCGTCGACGAGTTGAAACAGGTCGCGGTCGCCGGTGACGACATCGACCGGCATCGTCGCGGTGGAGGCGAGGGTGCCGATGACGTCGTCGGCCTCGTGCTCGGTCGCGCCGACGATCGGGATGTCGAGCAGCCGCAGCGACTCGGCGATGATCGGCACCTGCACGGTCAGTGGATCGGGGATGACCTCGACATCCGGTCCGACCTCGATCACCTCGGCGACGCGGTGGGTCTTGTACGTCGGGATGAGGTCGACGCGCCACTGCGGGCGCCAGTCGTCGTCCCAGCAGGCGATCAGGTGCGTGGGCTGGAACTGGGAGACGAGTCGCGCGATGATGTCGAGCGTTCCGCGCGCCGCATTCACGACGGTGCCGTCAGGTGCGGTCACGGTGTCGGGCACGCCGTAGAACGCGCGGAAGTAGATCCCGGCGGTGTCGAGCAGCATCAGCCGGTCGGTCATGACCGCCATCGTGTCACAGGCCACCCGCGGCGGGACGCCCACCGGCGGCGAGGCGCATGAGGTCGCTGTCGAGGTGGATGCCGGGGTCGTTGGGGGAGCCGAACTGGGTCTGGTAGCGGGCGGAGTTCCCGCGCCGCACGGAGTCAGCGACACCCGCCTGCATGAGGGTGACCAACTCGAGGGCTGCCCGGTCGATGCGTGCCGTGAGCGCCGCATCCGCCCAATCCTCAGGAGCGGCGAAGAGCGCCGTCGGAACGGTCATCGCGCGCAGGTAGCCGAACATCCCGCGCATCTGGTCGTCGGCGACGAGCGCGTGCCGCCCGGTGCCCGCCGTCGCCGCGAGGATGACCGGGGTGCCGATGAGCGAGTCGGTCTCGAGCACCTGGAAGAACGACGTGAAGAGTCCGCTCGGTCCAGCCGCGTAGACGGGAGTCGCCGCGACCAGCCCGTCGGCCGCTGCCACGGCATCCATCGCGGCGCGCAGCGCGGGGCCGATGTGCTGCGACACGAGCGCTGTGGTCACCTCGGTCGCGATCTCACGCAGGTCGATCACCCGGATGTCGACGGTCTCACCGAGTTCGGCGCCAAGGGCCGCGACGCGTTGGGCGGTGCGGTCGGCGAGCAGCCGCGTCGACGACGGGTCGCCCGTGCCGGCGTTCACAACCACGAGGGTGCTCATGATGCGTTCTCCTTCGATTCCAGCAGTGCTCGGGTGATTCTCATCAGTTCTTCGAGGTCGGCGTCGCTCACGCTCGCGGTCATGGCGGCGGCGACGTCGCGGGCGTGGGCTCGGCCGGCCTCGCGCTGCCGTTCGCGCCCGGCATCCGTCAGCGCGAGCC
>CAZCEE010000501.1:0-1616 GCA_964497165.1 uncultured Schumannella sp.
AGGCTTGGATTTCGGCCTCGGTGGGAATCCGCCCCACCAGGTCGACGGTCACGCCTTCGGCCGCGAGTTCGGCGACGGCGAAGAGCGCATCGCCACCGTTGTCGCCGGCTCCGACGAGCACGAGCAGTCGGCGCGGGGCGAGGCCCCGGAGTTCGGCGGCGAGTGCCGTGGCTGCGAGTCGCATCAGGGGGATCCCGGCGTCGAGCAGCGGTTGTTCGGCGGCTCGCACCTGAGCCGCGGTGTAGCCGGCCCGGGGCGTCACGTCAGCTCAGCTCAGCTCAGCAGGGCGCGGCGTTCGGGATGCCCCGCGAACCAGTCGGCGACATACCAGCAGCTCGGGATGATCGGCCCGGCGCCGCGCGACTCGACGTCGTCCACCGCAAACTCGACAAGCTCCCCGGCGAAGCCGTGGCCGCGGAACTTCGGCACGGTCACGGTGTGGTGCATCACGGTGCCGACCCCCTGGTCGCGGTACTCGAGCACACTCACCAGCTCACCGCCGCGATGCAGAACGTACCGGTGCGCGTCAGGCTCGTGCGTGATGTCGTTCACCCCCTCAGGGTACCCGCGCGATCTTGAGCGAATCTTGAGGGTTGACGGGGTGGCATCTTGAGGTTCCTGCGGGAGATTGTTCTCAGACGGAGCACACCCCCCCAGTGTTCCGTCCTCGGGTGGCAACCCCCGCGAGGAACCCGAATCTCCTCGACAGCCACTCGGATGAGCGGAGGGGCCGGCTTTCCCCCCAATTCCGGCCCCCCGCTCCCCTCTTTTTAATCCCCCGGTTTCCGTGCCGTTCTCCCAGCGAACCCCGGTGGAGGCGAACTAGCCTCTAGCCATGGGGATCGATACGAGTGTGCGCCGGATCAAATTCACGACGATCGACGGGAAGCAGACATCCCTCGCCGACTTCGGAGACCAGACCCTGCTCGTCGTGAACGTCGCCTCTAAGTGCGGTCTCACCCCGCAGTATTCGAAGCTCGAAGAGCTGCAGAAGAGGTACGCGGATCAGGGCTTCACGGTTGTCGGCTTTCCGTGCAACCAGTTCCTCGGCCAGGAGCCCGGCTCGACCGAGGACATCAAAGAGTTCTGTTCGACGACCTACGGCGTGACCTTCCCGCTCATGGACAAGACCCGCGTCAACGGGATGCGCAAACACCCGCTCTACGCGGCGCTCACCCGCGAGCCCGACGCCGACGGCGGCAAAGCCGGCAAGGTGCGGTGGAACTTCGAGAAGTTCGTCATCTCGCCCGACGGCGAGGTGTCGCGATTCCGCTCCAAGGTGCAGCCCGACGCGCCCGAGGTCATCGCCGCAATCGAGCGCGGCCTCGCGCGTTCGACCCCTGCGTCAACCGCCGGGTCGGGCGCGAAAAAATAGGGTTCCTCACGAGGGGCATGGCGTCAGTATCCTGACCCCATGCTCATCGTCAGCCTGATCTTCCTCGTCGCGGGTGTCATCGCCCTGATCGTGGCGGCGTCCAACGCCAAAGCCCGAGTCGTCGCCGCCGGCGAGGCCCCGAACGGCAGCGCGTTCCGCCGCGGCACGAACGTCATCATCTCGCGCGCCGCGCGCTGGGCGGCCGTCGTGCTCTTCGTGATCGGGGCGATCCTTCTCGCCT
>CAZCEE010000502.1:0-1613 GCA_964497165.1 uncultured Schumannella sp.
AGTCCTGCCGATAAGTACATCGGTGTAACTTGAGGGGTGCGTCTCGTTGTCGTGGGGCGTGTTGGAGGCTTGTTATGTCTCGTCGCTCGCCGTTCGAGGTTCGACTCTCGCTGGAGGAGCGGGCAGTTCTTGAGGGGCGGGCGTCGTCGCGTGTGGCGGCTCACGCCGAGGTGGTCCGGGCTCGTATCGTGCTGGCGGCGGCTGCTGGGGAGCGGAACGTGGATATCGCCAGCCGAGTCGGGGTATGTGTTGATGTGGTGTCGAAGTGGCGCAAGCGCTTCTGCGTGGAGGGGCTCGGGGGTCTGAGGGACCGGCCCCGGTCTGGGCGGCCGAGGGTGTTCGGTTCTGCGGTGGTCGCGGGGATCAAGGCGTTGGCCTGCGAACCGCCCGAACATCGCCAGGTCCCGCTGTCGAGGTGGAGTTCACATGAACTCGCCGTCCAGGCCGTGAGCGAAGGTCTCGTCGAATCGATCTCGTCGTCGACGGTGCGTCGCTGGCTCCATGGGGCGGCGATCAAGCCGTGGCGCTACCGGTCGTGGATCTTCCCGCGTGACCCAGAGTTCGCCGCCAAGGCGGCACGGGTATTGGACCTCTATGGGCGTGTCTTTGAGGGCGTGCCACTCGGGCCCGACGACTATGTGATCTCCGCCGACGAGAAGTCCCAACTCCAGGCACTCACCCGCTGCCATCCCAACCTCGGTGCCGCCCCGGGGCGCATCCGACGGGTCGAGTTCGAATACAAGCGAGGGGGCACGCTTGCCTACATGGGCGCCTACGACGTCCATCGTGCATGCCTGTTCGGCCAAGTCGCCCCCAAGACCGGGATTGTGCCATTCATGGCACTCGTCGACCATGTCATGACCCAGGAGCCTTATGCAAACGCCCGAAGGGTCTACTGGATCGTCGACAACGGCTCCTCGCACAACGGGCAACGCTCGATCAACCGGATGAGCGCCGCCTGGCCAAACGCCCACGTCGTCCACCTGCCCATTCACGCCTCCTGGCTGAACCAGATCGAGATCGTCTTTTCGGTCATCCAACGCAAGGTGATCAGGCCTGCCGACTTCGTCGACCTCGCCGACCTCGCCGACCGGCTCGAACGTTTCGAACAGCGATACAACGAAACGGCACGCCCGTTCGACTGGCGCTTCACCAGGAGCGATCTCACCACCATGCTCGAACGAGTCGACGCACACCAGCCCAAACCCGGCATCCCGCTCGCCGCCTGACGAACAGAACGCCGACATGGCCCAATGAAGCCGCCTCCCGCATCGACCAAGACCAGCCTCACCCAGCGTCTCAACCACCACGCCCGCTCCCGATGGCCGGACCTCGCCGGTGTCGACGTTCGTTTCCGGGCCAACTTCGCCTATGTCGATGGACGCTACCCCGACGGGACGATCCTCAAGCTGTGTCGGCTGCGCTACGGCGGATCCGCCCACACCTGGGGCTTCGCCCTCTACCGGGCCAGCCACGACGACTACCACGACGCCATCCTCCCAAACGGCCTACCCGCCGGCAGCGCCGAAGACGCCCTCGACTGCGCCTGCGGCCTCTACCTCAACGACCCATCCGCGTGGCTACCCGATACACCGACGAACTAACGCGCGGGA
>CAZCEE010000503.1:0-1607 GCA_964497165.1 uncultured Schumannella sp.
ATGCGCCACGACACGTAGAACGCGGCGACGCACAACAGCAGGATGCCCAACAAGGCGAGCCCCCCGATCAGCGCGTAGCCGTTCTCGACGGCGTCCCCGAACGGGTCGTCCTGCCCGCAGTCATCCCCGGGTGGGCAGACCAGACCCGGCAGAAACCATTCGACGAGCCGCTCGCGCAGGTTCGCGACGATGATGCCGATGATGGCGATGAAGCCCAGCCCGCCGCGCAGCAGCGGGGTGAGCGGATGCAGTCGGTGCCACTCGCCGTCGGCGAGGCCGGTTGCGGTGGTCACCGGCCCGGGCTCGGCGGGTTGCTCCGGGAAGGTCACAGTCCCGCCCGACGACTCTCCGCAAGCTCCACGAGCCGGTCGCGGAGCGTCTCGGCGTCCGCTTCCGGCAGACCCGGGATGGTGACATGGCTCGTGGCTGCGGCCGTCACCAGCTTGAGCTCGGAGAGCCCGAACGCGCGGGCAATCGGGCCACGGTTGACGTCGACGAGCTGCATGCGCCCGTACGGCACCGCGACGACCCGCAGGAACATGATGCCCCTGCGGAAGACCAGGTCGTCGTCGCGCAGCCGGTAGCCGAGGGCGCGCACGCGGCGGGGGGTGAACGCCGCGATGAGCACGTGAAGGAGCAGCACCGCGGCGGGCGCGACGAGCCACGCCGGCTCGCGGGTCACCGCGAACGGCACCGTCGAACCCACGGTGAAAAGGACGGCCGACACGAGCACACCCAGCAGGTCGACGACGACGTACTTGGGCGAGACCCGCTGCCAGTCGCCGGGAACGGGATCGATGGAGCTCACGTTTCCAAACTACCCGCCGGGTCGGCGTCGCGGTCGTCGTCGCCAGGCGGCACCGTGCAGAGGTACTCGCCGACCAGCCCCGCGACGAGCACCGCGATCGCACCGACGAGCACCGCGAGGGACCGCAGCAGAGAGTCGGTATTGAGCCCGCCGTTGCGAATGAGCAGCTCGGCGAGCAGGCCCGCCGCCGCGCCGGTCAACAGGGCCCCGGCGAGACTCGACGCCTTCGCGAACAGCACCACCCGGGTCGCGTGGAACGGATCGACGCGGGTGCGCACCGTCGCGCGGGTCGCGCGACGGATCGGCACCGCGAGCGCGATCGTGATTCCCGCGATGAACAGCAGGCTGAGGGCGAGCGTGTACTCGGGTCGGAACTTCGGCAGGCTCCCCGCCGCGAGGGCGACCTGCACGAGGAATCCCGCAGCCGCGCCGACGGCGACCCAAATGACGATGGTCGAGACCCGGGTTCTGGTCACCGGCTCTCCAGTGCGGCGAGAAGGTCGGCGATTCGGCCGTGCCCGGGCAACTCGGCCTCCGGGGCGACCTCGACCCAGGGACGCAGCACGAAGGTGCGTTCGTGGGCGCGAGGATGCGGCAGGGTCAGGTCGTCGCTCGACGACTGCATGCCGGCGTAGTCGATGATGTCGAGGTCGAGGGTGCGGTCGCCCCAGCGCTCCCCGCGCACCCGGCCGTGCTCGCGCTCGATGCGGTGCAGCAGGCTCAGCAGCGCGCGCGGCGCGAGGGTCGTCCGCACCAGCACGACGGCGTTGAGGTAGGCGGGGGCATCCGCATCCTCACC
>CAZCEE010000504.1:0-1598 GCA_964497165.1 uncultured Schumannella sp.
ATTGCTCGGTGCAGCGGCGCAATCAGAAGGTCATCGAGGAAACTCCCGCGCCGCGCCTCGACGACATGACGAGAGATCGCCTGTTCGCATGCGCGCAGCGGCTCGGCGAGGCGGTGAGCTATCGGTCGGCCGGCACGGTGGAGTTCGTGTACGACGATGCGAGCGGCGCGTTCTACTTCCTCGAAGTGAACACGCGCCTGCAGGTCGAGCACGGCGTCACCGAGCAGGTCACCGGCATCGACCTGGTCGAGTGGATGCTGCGGGTGGCGGCGAACGATCCACCGGATCTGCGCCGCTTGCGAACCAAGCCGCGCGGACACGCGATCCAGGTGCGCGTCTACGCGGAAGATCCGGCGCATCGCTTCAGGCCGTCCAGCGGGTTGCTGTCGCATGTCGAACTGCCGGGCGGCGTGCGTGTCGATCATTGGATCGAGACGGGCACGGAGGTTTCCTCGCACTACGATCCGATGCTGGCGAAGATCATCGCTGACGGCGCGACGCGCGATGATGCGCTGGCGAACCTCGAACGCGCCCTCGCGCAGACGCGCATCTACGGGATCGAAACGAATGTCGCGTATCTGCGCAAAGTCGTCGCCGATGCGGTGTTCAGGGAAGGGCGGCAGGTCACCCGCTACCTGTCCGACTTCGAGTATCGGCCGTGCACCGTCGAAGTCGTGCAACCAGGCACGCATACGACCATTCAGCAGTACCCGGGGCGCACCGGCTACTGGGACATCGGCGTACCCCCGTCCGGCCCCATGGACGATCTCGCATTCCGGCTCGGTAACCGCATGCTCGGCAATCAGGCCGACGCAGCCGGGCTCGAGCTTACGGTCAGCGGGCCGACGCTGCGATTCAATGTCGCGACCACCATTGTGCTGACCGGCGCGCCGATGAAAGCCGACCTGGACGGCGCCAGCGTTGCGTATTGGACGCCGATCGTCGTGCGCGCCGGCGGCGTGCTGAGAATGCGCTCGATAGAGGGAGCCGGGCAGCGAACCTATCTGACCATTCGCGGCGGCTTCGATGTGCCTGCATACATGGGAAGTTCCGCGACGTTCACTCTCGGACAATTCGGCGGGCACGCAGGACGCGCGTTGCGGGGCGGCGATACGTTGCGGCTGCACGAAGGCCCAGCGCACGTCGTGGAGTCGATTCCGCTATCGGCTGCAGCGATTCCGCGCTATGAGCATCACTGGGAAATCGCCGTGATGTACGGGCCGCACGGCGCGCCCGACTTTTTCACCGATGCAGATATTGTCGATTTCTTCGCCGCGCGCTGGGAAGTTCACTACAACTCCAGCCGCACGGGCGTGCGGCTCATTGGCCCCAGGCCTCGCTGGGCGCGTACGGACGGCGGGGAAGCCGGTCTGCATCCTTCGAACATTCACGACAACGCCTACGCGATCGGCGCGATCGACTTCACCGGCGACATGCCCGTGATACTGGGCCCCGACGGCCCGAGCCTGGGCGGCTTCGTTTGCCCGGCGACTGTCGTGCGCGCGGAGCTGTGGAAGATTGGACAGTTGCGGCCGGGAGACACCGTCAGTTTCAACGCCGTGTCGGTGGAGGAGGCGGGCGCGCTCGATCGCGCTGTC
>CAZCEE010000505.1:0-1594 GCA_964497165.1 uncultured Schumannella sp.
GGCGACCCCGCGCCCCGGCACCCCCCGCCGCCCGGCGCCCGACCGCCACGACCTCGACAGCACGTTCTGACCAGACCCACGCGCCAGCGCCCCGCCCGCCTCCACACGGAGACGGGCGGGGCACTTTCTGCGTTACGAACGGCCGGTGTGCGTACCGTCGAGGTAGCGCCGCACGCCCGAAAGGGTCTGCGTGCCGTAGGTCAGTGCCGCGACCACGTAGGTGAACGTCACCCGCGCCGCGTGCGCGCTGTCGTAGGTCTTCTCCCAGGACCCCTCCGGCGTCTCGGCCCACACCAGCCGGTAGTCCATGCACAGGACAGCCTCGGTGTCGCCTGTGCTGTGCACATGGACCGACGGTCCGGCGATCGGCACCCACTCGCCCCGCAGCAGCTCGACACCGAGGCCCGAGACAAGCAAAAGGCGTCCGGCGTCGCTCGCTTCCCAATCCACTAACGCGCCCTGGCCGGCATCAAGGTCGAGCATCCACGCGTCCAGCCCGACGCCCGCCTTGTTCAGGCGGTCCGCCAGCTCCCAACTTCCCATGATCCCCGTGAAATCCATTGCCGTTCTCCGTTCCCGTCTCGCCCCGCCCGACCCTCGAACGGGGTATTTCTGTGTCGGATAGACACATCAAAGCGGGAATAGATGGGTGTGTCAAGTTGACACAGAAATCTTGACGGAGGGCGGATGGCCGGACGCGTGGATCGGCGCGCGAGTACCGTTGGCGGTGCACGGATTCGCCGGCCCGTCCGGTGTTCTGTGTCGGATAGGGGAGCGCGGCCAGATGCCGCGCTCCCCGCTCGTTTGTGTGGCAACTTGACACGGAATCGGGCGCGCGCCATTATGTGGCTGGTTGACACGGAAACGGGGGAGGTGAGGCAGTGTCCAGGGCCAAATGGCAACCGGACGAGCGGCAGGCCGACGCGCTCGACCGGGTCGCGGAACTGCACACCGCCGCGGCCCAGGCCGACGCCGACTTCCGCGCGGCGCTCGCTGAGGCTCGCGACATCGGCGTGACCGCTGTCGCGCTCGCGGAGCGGCTCAACCTGGAGCGCAAGCAGGTGTACCGACTACTCGGCTACAAAGACAGATAGCTGTCCACATAGGTCGGCCCCGACCGGTGCGCTAACACCAGCCGGGGCCTACGCAACCGGAACTGACTGGAGTCCCGATGCGCACCAACAATTCTACTGCCGTGTCCCGCCTACGCTGGGTTGCCCTCGGCGCCGCCGAGCTGCTCGCCGCGCACGGCGAGTTCGACATGATCACCCGCGTCGGCGTCAGCCCGTGGCTCGCGTGGCTGTTCCCGGTCGGACTCGGGGTATACGCGTTCTGCGCGTTCGCCACCCACAGCCGCACCGACGTCTACGCAGCCCTCGCACTCATGACAACGTGCCAGGCCCTCGCGCACTTACTCGCGGTCGGCATCCTGCCCCGGCACTGGCTCCTCGTCGTCGCCGTCTCCGCTGTCGCGCCCATCGTCTGCTGGCGCGTTCACCACCTCGGCGAACACGACACCGAACCGACGGCCGCGCCCATCGCGGCGCAGGTAGCCGCCGTCGTGGCACCCGCCGACCCGCTCGCCCCCGCCCTG
>CAZCEE010000506.1:0-1592 GCA_964497165.1 uncultured Schumannella sp.
TGGGCCCGGCTGCCATTGCCACGATTGTCAGCAGCGATGCCGCGACGGCCGCCGTGGCGACGGCGGCCACGGCTAGTCGGACCCGAGCGGCCCCACTGCGGCGTCGGGCTTCCATCCCGAGGTACGCGGCGGCGACAAGCTCCGTGATCACGAACACGCCGATCGCCCCCAGGCTGACCAACGGTGCGCCGCCGGTGACCACGATGAGCGCTGCGCCCGCGGCAACGGCGCCGGTCGCCAGTGGTAGCAGCCAGGCCGGGATAGCCCGGACGTCGCTGACAAGTTTCAGGCTGAACACGGGCTGAGCGAGAAGGAAGACCATCGAGGCGAAGCCGACCCACGTCGGCAGCTGGCCGACCAAATCCTGGAGGATTCCTACCCCCAGGAGACCGGCGATCGGTGCGAAGACCAGTGCGACATCGCGGGCCAGGGCATCTCGACGGCGGATGGCTACCCAGACGGCCCACAGGAACAGCAGGCCGAAGAGGATCTGGAGCGCGAGGATCGGCAGGTCGGGCATCAGCGCACTGTCGTCTGGGCGATCGGCAGGCCCTCTCGCCGCGAGCGCCCACCGTCCTGTGGCGGGGTGACCGCCAGGACGCCGCTCACGGAACCGGGCCGACCGAGGAGATAGCCCTGCCCGAGATCGACCCCGAGCGATCGCAGTTGGTCAAGTTCGCCGGGCGTTTCGATGCCCTCGGCAATGAGCCGGCAGCCGCTCTTCTTCGCGAAGTAGACGATCCCGGCCACGAGCGCCTGGCGGACATCGTCGTGATCGATCTCGCGCACCAGCCCGATGTCGAGCTTCACGTAATCGGGGCGAAGCTCGAGGATGTGGCGGAAGCTGGCGAAGCCGGCGCCGGCGTCATCGACGGCGATCCGCACGTCGGGCCCGATGCTCGACACGGCGTCGCGGATGGCACCGTAGTTCTCGATCGCGACGTGCTCGGTCACCTCGAGCACGACCGGACGTGCCTGCCCGTGCAGGCACTGCCGGAGCAGACGGCGCTCGAGCAGCAGGTCCGGCGACACGTTCACGCTCAGCCAACCGGCACCCGCGAGTTGCTGCGAGGCCGCGATGGCGGCCGAGAGGCAGGCCGACTCGAGTTCGAGGCCAAGGCCCACGGCCGCAGCGTCGGCGAACCGTCGATCCGGGCGGGTGCCATCGTGAAATCGCGTGAGCGCTTCATGGCCCACGGTTTCGCCCGAGGCGAGATCGAGGACCGGCTGGAACACGGGAACGAATGCGGCCTGTGCAAGGACCGCCTCGAGGTCGCCGCGGATCTCTCCACGGCGCTGGCGGGACATCATCGCGGGGGCCAGGAGCGCAGATGCGACCGCGCCGAAGGACTCGAGCGTCGGCAGTCGGGCGGCAAGGAAGGGAACGCCGTCCGCCACCTCCGTGCAGACGACGATCGCACCGAGCATGGCTGTGCTCGTACGCATCGGGACGATGGCCATCGCCGTCAGCGGACTGGCGGCGACGCGTCGCAAGGACGAGCCGAAGCCGCCTTCATAGGGTCCCACCCAGGGTCCGGCGCCGACCCGCTCCGCCCACCCGACCGTGAGCTCGGGGGGCAACGGGCTGTTCA
>CAZCEE010000507.1:0-1586 GCA_964497165.1 uncultured Schumannella sp.
CAGTAGCCAGTGCGCACCGGTGCCGTCCGGGTCGGCGGCGGTATCAACGGTGCCGGTCAGCGCCCAGTCATACCAGCGCAGGCCCTTGGCGCCGTCACCAGCGGACATCTGCTGCCAGGCGTGGCGGTGAACGTTCCAGCGGGTGTGACTATCCGGTGTGTGTGCGGGCCAGCGCGGGTTTCGTCGCGAAGGCGGTGCCCTCGGGTATCCCGGCGGCGGCGCAGCGGACCGGATCGGCGGTCCAGGACGCAGGCAGGTACAGAGCCCGGTCGAGGAACGCGTACCCTCCCGGCGCGGCGTAGGTCAGATACACCGCGACCTGCGCGTTCTCGATCCGGCCCGCCGTGCCCGTGTACTGGCGCCGCACCCCCGCCGTGGCCGTGCCCTTCTTCAGATCACCGGTCTCATCGACAACCAACACCCCTGCCACGTCGCCCAGATACGCCACGATGTAGGCACGTAGGTCATCGCGGACCGCGTCCGCGTCCCACACCGCCCCCGCGAGCAGATGCCGCATCCCATCCGGGCTGGCATCCCCGGCATGCTCAGCGAGCGTCCAGCAGTTCGTCCGCGGCAGGCCCGCCATCAGGCCCAGCAGGAATCCGCGGGCCCGCCGCCGCGGCTCGACCCGGGCGAACCGGTCCGCGATCCTGCCCAGCACCTCATCGAGTCCGGCCCGCCACCGGTCAGCGTCTATCCTGTGGCCCGCGGCCACCACCCGAAAGTCCAAAGTCGACACAACCGAGGATCATCGGCGGTGGCCGCCCCATGTCCCTCACCACCCCCGGCGACCACCGCGAGCTACATCACGAAGTCCGGCTGGAGTACTAACCCACGTTGTGGACAACACGTGGACCAGAACAGCTACCGATCCCTCAGAAGTCGGCGTTTCCGCAGGTCAGCGACACAGAACCCGAAATCCCATGAAACAGTCGTCCACAGCGTTGGCGGCGCCTCGCGTAAAAGCGGGGGCCGGGGGAGCAGGGGGCCGTCAGGGGAGGGTGAGGATGCGAGGGCCGTCGTCGGTGATGGCCACGGTGTGCTCGATGTGGGCGGCGCGGCTGCCATCCATCGTGCGCAGGGTCCAGCCGTCGGGGTCGGTGCGGTAGTCGTTCAGCCCGCCGGCCATCAGCATCGGCTCGATCGCGAGCACCAGCCCGTGCCGGAGGGGGAGTCCGCGGCCGGGGCGGCCTTGGTTCGGCACGTGCGGGTCCTCGTGCATCTGCCGGCCGATGCCGTGGCCGCCGAAGTCGGTGGGCATGCCGTACCCGCCGCCGCTGGCCACGGTGTCCACGGCGTGCGAGATGTCGCCGATCCGGTGCCCGACGATGGCCGCGGCGATGCCGGCGTCCAGTGCCCGCTGGGTGGCGTCGATGAGCGCCACGTCCGCCGGGCGCGGCGTGCCGACGATGAAGCTGATCGCGGCGTCACCGGTCCAGCCGTCGAGCTCGGCGCCGCAGTCAATGCTGACCAGGTCACCGTCGCGCAACCGATAGTCGCTGGGGATGCCGTGCACGATCGCGTCGTTGACGGACGCGCAGATCACCGCGGGGAACGGCGTCGACGCGAACGACGGCCGGTAGCCG
>CAZCEE010000508.1:0-1577 GCA_964497165.1 uncultured Schumannella sp.
CCGCCGGGGGATTGATCGTGGGTCTCACGGTCATTCGTCGCTATCCCCTCAATGGCGTTGAAGAACTTGATTTGACGCCATCAGCGCATTGGCCCGAGCCGGTAATGGTTGTGAAACCTCAACCTGAGGACGGGCCGGTGCTGGTGACAGTACAGTACCGCATCGACCCCTTGCAGGCGCGCGATTTCACGTTCGCCATGCAGCCGGTGCGGGAACAACGGCTGCGCGACGGCGCGCTACGCTCTGGTCTGTATTCCGATCCCGCCGACCCGAGCCGTTACTTCGAAACTTTCGTAATCGAATCCTGGCCCGAACATCTGCGTCAACACGAGCGCGTGACCGTGAGCGACCGGATCGCCGAAGATCGCGCCAGGGCGTTCCACATCGGCGAGGAGCCGCCGGTGATGTCTCATTTCATCTCCGCACACACGTAAAGGGCGCCGGATGCCGGCGAAACGGCCCGGCAATGAGGCAGGCAGAAAGATCAGCTTGAATCGGCGAATAGCGCGATGATTTGTACCTCGATAAATTTCGCGATGGGCGGAGCTTGACAATCTCTTTCGCGGAGGTATGTGTGGCTTGTCCCAATTCAATAGTAACAAGCTTCCCCTCCAGGCGGTACCAACTAATTTATATTCTCGGGCGTACCCTAGATGCCTGCGGCATTTCATACCAACTACTTTTTCCCAATGATCTTGTCCACATCCTTACAGACCGAATACGCAAGTTGGAAAAGACCTCGACAGTTCGCGCAGTTTTCCATAGAATCGACCTTTAATCCGATGCCAAATAAAATCGCACTGGAGCGTGATTTCAGTGCGCTCCGTAAACGATATCGACCAGCTTAATATCAAAACTCAAATCTTCTCCTGCCAACGGGTGGTTGAAATCCACAGTCACTTCCGACTCGCTGACCTCAGCTACGGTTGCGTCTACGGGCGGTCCGTCCGATTGAGGGATTGACACGTGTTCACCTACTTTGGGCTCCAGGTCCAAGTCCGCTAACTTGCTTTTAGCGACCACGACCACGAGATCTTCTCGGTGGGGGCCAAAACCTTTTTCTACCGGTAGCTCTGTCGTTTTCGAATCGCCGGGATTCATTCCCACCACCGCTTCCTCAAGACCCGGAATGATTTGGCCTCCACCGATCGTAAACTGCAGCGGTTCGCGATCGAAGGTTGCATCGAATACAGACCCGTCATGCAGTTTGCCGCGGTAATGAACCCTAACGGTATCACCGTGTTTTGCTTGTCTCATGATTTCCCCCCTTTTTTAGAGTTTTTCTAAAAATCGAGTTCCCCACTTCTCTTATTGGTCTCCCCAATTTGGGCTTGATTTTTTCGTGCAGCCGGGAGGCGAAAGCGGTATTAAAGCAAAATAGTTCGGCAAAATAAATTTTCCCGTCCAGTTCGTTGCTTAGAAGAAGCTTCGCCGGTTCAATAAGGTCGACGTCTCTCAAAATTCTCTCTTCGCCCCTACGAGGGCTTTCGCCCCACTCCGACCAACTGGGTGGCCACTGGATTTTCGGGTGCTCTCTTAACCGCATAAGCCTTCCCCCCTAAGAAAAAGCTTCTCTA
>CAZCEE010000509.1:0-1575 GCA_964497165.1 uncultured Schumannella sp.
AAGTGGTCTTCTTTGCCTGCAATGGAGGCTTCGATGAGCACCTTAGCGGTTTCTTGAAAGGACGACGCGGAGAGGAAGGATTCCGTAGTCAGCGAGACCTTGGTGATACCCATGAGCAGCTGCTCGTAGGTCGCCTCCTGCTTTTTCTGGTCAGCCGTTTCTTCATTGGTATGAAGGACGCGGCGCTTTTCCAAAATGTCGCCGGACAAAAGGTCGGTGTCGCCCGGATCGTTCACCTTCACACGGGAGAACATCTGCCGGGTGATCAGCTCGACGTGTTTGTCATTGATCGAGTCACCGGTCGGGAAGTAAATGCTCTGGACTTCGCGGATGATGTAGCGCGCTACCAAGTCGATGTCATTGGTGGTCTTGAAGAGCTCCTTGAGGTCAACATGGCCTTCGGAAAGCTGCTGGCCCAGACCCACCAGATCGCCCTTGGCGACGGCGATGGAGATGTTCGGGGATACCAAGTATTCCTTGTTCTCGCCGGACATGTTTTCCTGGATGATGATCGCCTTCTGCTTGCCGCGATCCTCAATGCCGACGACTTTGCCGTCGACGTCAGCGATGAGCGCCTTGAACTGGGGCGGGCGGGCTTCAAAGATTTCTTCAACGCGAGGGAGACCCATCGTGATGTCAGCGCCTCCGGCCACGCCACCGGTGTGGAACGTACGCATCGTCAGCTGGGTACCAGGTTCACCGATAGCCTGGGCGGTAACGATACCGACGGCTTCGCCGATGTTGACCATGGTGTTCTTGGCCAAGTCGTAGCCGTAGCACATGCGGCAGACGCCAGTCTTGGCCTTACACTTGATGAGCGAACGGATGCGAATCATTTCCAATCCGAGGCCGTCAACCTGCTTGGCAGATTCCTTGTCGACGATCTTCCCCTTCTTAATGAGGACGTCACCGTTTTCCATCTTGATGTCTTCGAGGACGACGCGGCCCTTGATGCGTCGGCCGAGGGTTTCACCGCTGTACTTGGAGTCGGATGCATGGACCGTATAGCCTTCCTTGTCCTTACAGTCCTCTTCGAGCACCACGATATCCTGGGCGACGTCGACGAGACGACGGGTCAGGTATCCGGCAGATGCCGTCTTCAAGGCGGTGTCAACGAGACCCTTACGGGCGCCGTGGGTAGAGATGAAGTATTCCAGCGGTTCCAAACCTTCCTTGAGAGAATCCTTTACCGGCAACTCGATGAGTTCACCGGACGGATTGGCGAAAATACCGCGCATACCCATCATCTGGTCCAGTACCGACCAGTTACCGCGAGACTTGGAATCCACCATGATGAATGCCGGGTCCTCAGAGGTCAGCTGCTGCTTGACCAGGACCGACAGCTTGGCTTTGGTGTTGTTCCAAATTTCGATGGCTTTGGAGCGACGTTCGTATTCAGTGAGCAAACCTTCGTCGAAGAGACGTCGGTTTTCCTCGACCATCTTTTCGGCTTCGTGGATGATCTCGGGTTTTTCTTTGGGGATCTTCAAGTCGTTCATACCCCAGGATACGCCGGAAACGGTGGCGTAGTGGAAACCGAGGTCCTTGATGGCGTCCAAGACTTTGACAGTGACT
>CAZCEE010000510.1:0-1563 GCA_964497165.1 uncultured Schumannella sp.
CGGCTCGCCGCACCGGCTTGCACTCGGCGGCGTGGGTCGGAATATGTCCGCGTCCCGGTCCGCGGCAGCATCGCAGATCGAGCGCGACTACTGCAATAGGGCGGATGCCCGAGTGACCCGCCCGTGGCCGCTCTACCTGCTCGGCGCGCTGGTGCTGGTCGTGGTCATCGCGCTGATGGTGCGACCGACTGCGCCGGCGGCAGCCCGCAGCCCCGATGACTGGGTCGCCCAGTACGGGGGCGAGCGTTCGATGTACGTCGGCATCCTCGCCTCGAGCGACTGCGACGCGCTGCAAACCCGCGTGCTGCTGTCGATCCGGTCCGGCGACAAGGGGTACGAACTCGCCGCGAACGATCGGATGAAGGCGGTCGGCTGCTACTAACGAATTAGGCGCTCTTGATCGCGCCGATCACGTACCCGGAGAGGTGCGCCCCGAGTCGCCCGCCGTTCGGCTGGGCGGCCTCGCTCTGGAGGGTAAAGCGCCAGCGCCCCGGCCCGGTCACATAGGCCGTCAGGTCGATATCCGGAGCGTCTTCGGTAATCCCCGAGATCGTTGAACCAACCTGCGTCCAGACCGCCGCGATGAGCTTGTACACCTTGAGCGTCACCGAGTGGCTCGCTGGGTACGCCTCTTTCGTCGCGGCCGCGGTGAGGCTGTGGACGTGCGCCGAGACGGCGTGATCGTGGGCGCCGTGCCCGTGACCGGGGACGCCGTGGGTGTGGAGCGCGTTCTCGCCGAACGTCGGCATATCGGCGCCCGAGCTCGTCTCGAGGACGAAGGTCGGGCCAGGGGTGGAGAACAACCGCCTCGTGTAGCTGCCCCCGGTGTCTCCTTCGTAGACGCCGAAGTCGTGGTTGTGATCGTTGCTGGCATCCGAGGTCGTCGCCCCTGCCGAGGTCGGAGTTGCTGACCCCGACGTGGAGCCACCACCGGACGCCGCCGCACTCACCGGCATCGGGTACTGGTCGAAGTCGATCGCCAGCCGGCACTCGATCGCGATGTAGACCCGCTCGGGGATGTAGAGGCTCGTCACCGAGGGCGTCGCCGTATCGAAGTACACCGTGTCGCTGATGTTGAACGGCACCAGCTGGCCCTGCGGCTGGCGGTTGCGAACTCCGATCGACCTGGCGATCGAGCGGTTGCCCTCCTCGAGACGGAGCAGTTCCTCGTCTCGCGGGCTGTTGACGTCGACCGCGACCCGGACCTTCTCGTCGTCGCCTTCTGCCAGGTACATCGCGACGATCACCGACGTGACGTCGATGCCGCGCGACGGCGCCACGACCCGGACCGTGTCGTGCAGGTCGTAGTCGGTGAATGCCTCGAACCGCTCTTCGGTGACCTCGACCGCGATCGAGTCGACCGGACGGAGCTCGTTGATCGCGGCGTCCGCCCGCAGCTGGAGCAGCGGCACGTTGCCGGCATCCTTGGCGTCGAGGTAGGCCATCCGCGGCCGGCCGACAGCGGGGTTCTCGGCGATCGCGAGCTTGGCGAACACGCCCTCGCCGAGGCCCTCGGCCACGACAAAGCTGACCGTCTTGCGATCGCTGCCGTGGCGCTCGGCG
>CAZCEE010000511.1:0-1557 GCA_964497165.1 uncultured Schumannella sp.
CGTGCTGGGCGTGCTGGACCGTGCCGGCCTGCTGGAGCTGCCGGCCGAGGACGCGCCGGAATCGCTGACCCTCAAAAACTACTGACAACTTTCTCGGCCACCACGTCGATTTCCGGCCGGCCGATCCGACGAAGGGGTAACGGCCCACCACGGGGCCCCAACGCCACGGAGGTTCCGCCATGTCCACCACCCACGTCGCCCAGTCCACCTCGACCACCACGGCCGCCGGCACGAGGCCGCGGGAGCTGGGACGAGTCCAGGCCGTCGTCGGCACGGTCGTCGGCGCGTTGCTGGTCAACCTGCTGGTCTACGGGGTCGGCGTCGCGGCCGGCGGCTCGTTCGAGCTCACCTCGGACGGCGAGCGGGCGACGGTCGGCGCCGGCACGGTCGCTGGCATGACCACGATCCCGCTGCTGGTCGGCACGGTCGTCGCCGTGCTGCTGTCGCTGCGGTGGGTCGGCGTGCTCCGGGTCGCGCAGGTGGTCGGGCCGGTGCTCTCGCTGGCCACCATCGGCGGCACCGTGGCCGCGGACTTCGACGCGACCAGCGCCGTCGCCCTGAGCGCCATGCACGTCGTCATCGCCGCGTTCATCATCGTCGCGCTCGAGCTGCTGCGCCGCCGGGTGCTCCGCATGCGCTGAACCCAACCGCCTGCCGGTCCACATTGGATCGCATCGCCACACCGTATTCCCTGGTCGAGAGCCGAAGCCTGGCAACGGGTTTCGGCTCTGGCCGTTGAGCGATGGAAATTGTCGGTCGGCATCTCTACGGTCCTCGCCATGGCAACGGTGAGCTTCGTCGACGAGACAACAAGTGGGGAGCGCCACGACGCGTGGGGCTTGGAGATCTTCGAGGAGCGCCTGTCGCTGCGGGAGCTGATCCGCAGGCGGGTGTTCCAGGAGGTCGCCGAGTTCAACGCGCGGGAGCCCGAGCTGTTCACCGGACTGGTGCAGCCGAGCGGAGCCGAGCGCGCACTGAACGGGTTCCGGGTGCGCAAGGGCACCAAGGTCGATGCCGAGGCGCAGTTCGCGAAGGCCATGGAGTCGTTCAGCCGCACCGGTTTCGTCGTGCTGGTGGACGACCGCCAGGTGGAGGAGCTCGACGACGAGATCGAGCTGGCCCGGCACGTCGAGGTCACCTTCCTCAAGCTCGTTGCCCTGGTGGGTGGCTGATGGCGTCGATCACCGCCCTCGACGTCGCCGTGCAGTCACTGCGGGAGGCCGTCGAGCGGAGCACCTACTGGCGCAGCGATGAGCTCGTCGAGCTGGTCCGGTTACATCGGGACGCCGGGCTGCCGCTGCCGGACGGCACGATCGCGCTGGTCCGGCGCACCGCGGTCAGCCAGACCTGGGACGGCGAGAAGATCAAGGCCTTGGCGAAGACGTTGGACGGGCCGATCCTCAACCCGGGCGAGGCCTGGGCGGACGCCGCGCTCGCCGAGCTTGCCGAGGCCGGGGAGACGTGGAGCGCGCTGTTGGCGCATGCGGCCACGGCCACCGCCGCCAAGCCGTCGGCGAAGTGGGAGAAGCAGGGCCGCGCGCTGCTGGACGGTGTCGG
>CAZCEE010000512.1:0-1557 GCA_964497165.1 uncultured Schumannella sp.
ATGATCTCGTGATACCACATCCAGGCTTCGGGGTTGATGGGTTCGCCCACGGAGCCGAGCAGGCGCAGGCTGGAGAGGTCGTACTTTTTGGGGTGCTCGTCGCCCCATTTCATGAAGGCGCGGATGGCCGTGGGCGCGGTATAGAAGATGTTGACCTTGTAGCGTTCGATGATCTGCCAGAACCGATCGCTCTCGGGAAAGTTCGGGGCGCCCTCGTACATGAGGGTGGTGGCGCCGTTGTTGAGCGGTCCGTAGACGACGTAGGAATGGCCCGTGACCCAGCCGATGTCGGCGGTGCACCAGTAGGTGTCCTCCTCCTTGATGTCGAAGATGTACTTGGTGGTGAGATAGGTGCCCACCATGTAGCCGCCGGTGGTGTGTTTGATGCCCTTGGGCTTGCCGGTCGAACCCGAGGTATACAGGATGTAGAGGGGATGCTCGGAATCGAGTTCCTCGGCGGGACAGACGGCGCTGGCGTCCTTCATCAGGTCTTCATACCAGTGGTCGCGACCCGGGTTCCAGGCCACTTCGTTGCCGGCGCGTTTCACGACGATCACGTTTTCGATGCTGGGACACTGCTTCACGGCTTCGTCCACCGTGTCTTTGAGCTTGATGATGCTGCCGCGGCGCCAGCCGCCATCGGCAGTGATCACCATTTTGGAAGTGGCGTCGTGGATGCGGTCCACGAGAGCGGGCGCGGAAAAGCCGCCGAAGATGATGGAGTGGACGGCGCCGATGCGGGCGCAGGCGAGCATGGCGATGGCAAGCTCGGGTATCATGGGCATGTAGAGCGCGATGGTGTCGCCGGGCTTGATGCCGCGGGACTTGAGTACGTTGGCGAACTTGCACACCTGGTGGTGGAGTTCGAGATAGGTCAGGGCCTTGCGTTCGCCGAGGGGCTCGCCTTCCCAGAGTATGGCGACTTTGTTTTTGCGGGCGGTGGTCAAATGCCTGTCGAGGCAGTTGTATGAGATATTGGTCTTGCCGCCTTCGAACCACCGGGCGAACGGGGGGTTGTCCCAGTTGCGGACGCAGCTCCACTTCTTGAACCAGTGCAGATTACCCGCGACCTCGCCCCAGAACTTTTCGGGATTCTGGATGGACTCTTTATACATGGCCTCGTATTGGGCCTGGGAGGAGATGGCGGCATTCTTGGTGAATTCCGCCGGCGGTGCGAATTTCCGGTTTTCATGAAGGACCGATTCGATATTGCCCGACATATGCCTCCTCGACGCTTTAATAAGCTGGTAGTGTAAGTCCCGGCGTCCACCGGGTAAAAAAACATAAAGTCCGCGGAAAAAGGTCCAAAATGTGTAGGGGGCTGTCAAGAAGTGTCGGGGGTGTTGAATCGAGGAATGAGGTGGGTCTCAGGATCGGGGATCAAGGGCCCGGGCGCGGCGCCGGGCTTTGCTGACCACGCTGTGGGGTCCCTGGTCCGGGGATTGAGGCCCCGGCCGCTACAGATCAGGCAACCCTGCGGGGTCGATGCCACTCGTTCGCGTCCTAGTGCCCCGACAGCCCTATGGTGCGACGAAGGCGGCGGGGCCGGAGGTTCAG
>CAZCEE010000513.1:0-1554 GCA_964497165.1 uncultured Schumannella sp.
CCGTGACCGTCGGCGATGCCGGGTTGCTGATGTCGATCGTGTACATCCGGTCGCCGCCGCCCCCCGTTCCGAGATAGGCGATCGGCCGCGTCGGATGCAGCCACACTTCCTCGGTCGAGAACTGAGTACGCGGCAGCCGCCCGACGACCTGCGCGGGGCGACGTACGTCCCGCGGGGTCAGCGTCACGACGGCGTCGGCGCTGCGCGAGCCGAGGGTGGCTGTGATCGTGTATGTGCCCGCCTGGTAGCCGACGAACGCGCCGTCCTGATCGATCACGCCATGCCCGGGGGCGAACGTCCAGGTCGGCGTCAGTCCCGCGACCGTTGCACCGGCCGCGGTCTTCGGCGTCGCCGCGAAGCGAATGACATCACCGGTTCGCCGCTCGGTGCTGCCCGGCGTGATCTCGAGCGAGGCGATCGTGTTGGCCACCACCTCCACCTGCATCGTCCCAGCCGCCGACCCGGCCGTGGCGGTAATCGTCGCTCGCCCGGGCGCGACCGCGGTGAGCAGCCCGTTCGCGCCGACACGAATGACGCCTGGGGCAGAGCTCTTCCAGGTCATCCGATCGTCCCGGCGGTCACCGGCAGCCGACCAGGCGACCGCATGCGGCATGAAGCGCTGGCCGACGACGAGCTTGGCGCGGGCGGCGTCGATCGCGATGCGTGCCGCGGGGCCGGGCACCATGCGAACCTCGACGCGCTGGATCACCGGCCTCGTGCCGGCGACGAGACCGATCGCGCTCACCGGGATCGTGCCCGTCGACCCCGAGTGCACCAGCCCGTCCGCATCGACACGGCCCTCGAACGAGCCTCCCGCGCCGACGAATCGGACCGTCGCGCCCGGAACCGGCCGCCCCTGCGCGTCCACCGCCTGCGCGCTGAGCCGGAGCGTATCCTGCGCCTGGACGACGGGATTGGCCGGCGTCACGATGACGCGCGCGATCGGCGACGCGGGCACGTCTGCAGGGGGCTGCTGCGCCGGGAGCTGAAGCGCCGCGAGCAGCGGAACGAGAGCGGTGATCATGGTGTCTCGATGGATGAGGTGGCGGTGCTTCTTGTACGAAGGTGCATCAGGGATGTTCCGCGTGCGAGGTATTGCACGCGGTTTCCACCCCAATTAAGGTTCGCTCTGGCGTGGCGGTCGCGCCGAATCGATCCGCTCGAGTCTACACGCCAACCGAGGAGGTGATCAATTGTCTCATGACGCTCGCAGAGGCAAGGGTCGCCGTAGCTTCTAAGCTACAACGGCTGCGAAGGACCGGCGACACTTGCCGCTCGGTCTTTGAAAGGTGGGGGTTGGTGAGCGCTGAGCGCCGCCCAACCCCACCTTTTCTTTTCTCGCGCGGCCGGCGCGCGACTTTCCCGCACGCCTACCGGTCGCCGCGCGCTAGACCGCGTTAGACCCGTTAGACCGCTCTAATCGCGTATCGTACAAGCGTTTCGGGTCGTCTGTAGCCGTGACCGCCACCGGCAACACCTTGTCCAGACGCCAACCGTCGCGCGACGCCGAGCCGTCGCTCGACGGCAGAGTCGCGGTCGTCGCCCAGCGCCGGC
>CAZCEE010000514.1:0-1552 GCA_964497165.1 uncultured Schumannella sp.
GTGCACGGTGCCCTCGAGGCGGCGCTGGTGAGCGTCGTCGGCCCGGAGCTCGGCGGCAAACTGCGCGCCGGGCGGAGCCGTAACGACCAGATCGCCACGCTCATCCGCATGTTCCTGCTCGACCACGCCGACGTCGTCTCCCGTCACCTGGTGCGCCTCGTCGATGCGATCGCCGGCCAGGCGTCAGCGCATCCGGATGCTGTGATGCCGGGCCGCACGCACCTGCAGCACGCCCAGCCGATCCTGCTCGCGCATCACCTGCTCGCCCACGCCTGGCCGCTCGTGCGCGACCTTGAGCGGTTGCGCGACTGGCGGGTGCGGGCGCAGGCCTCGCCGTACGGCGCAGGTGCTCTCGCCGGCGGAGCGCTCGGCCTCGACCCGACGATCGTCGCGCGGGAGCTGAAGCTCGGCGACCCGCTGCCCAACTCGATCGACGCGACGAGCGCCCGGGATGTCGTCGCCGAGTTCGCTTACATCGCCGCCCAGATCGGTGTCGACGTGTCGCGGTTCGCCGAAGACGTCATCCTCTGGACCACCCGCGAGTTCGGCTTCGCGCGTCTCGACGACGCCTACTCGACCGGGTCGAGCATCATGCCGCAGAAGAAGAACCCCGACATCGCCGAGCTTGCGCGCGGCAAGGCGGGGCGGCTCGTCGGCAACCTCACCGGGCTGCTCACGACGCTCAAGGGCCTTCCGCTCGCGTACAACCGCGACCTTCAGGAAGACAAGGAGCCGGTCTTCGACTCCGTCGCGACCCTCGAACTCGTGCTGCCCGCGTTCGCCGGCATGGTCGAGACCCTCACCTTCGACACCGATCGGATGCGTGCTCTCGCCCCCGAAGGCTTCTCGCTCGCCACCGACGTCGCCGACCACCTCGTGCGGCGCGGGGTGCCGTTCCGCGAAGCGCACGAGATCGCCGGAGCCCTCGTGCGGTTCTGCGAGGAACGCAACCTGCAACTCCACGAACCGACGGATGCCGACTACGCCGCGATCGACCCCCGCCTCACGCCCGACGTGCGGGAGGTGCTCACCGTCGACGGCTCGATCGCCTCGCGAAGCGGGGTCGGCGGCACGGCGCCCGCGCGCGTCGCCGAACAACTCGCCGCCCTCACCGCCGCCGTGCGACCCCTGGCCCCGGCATCCCTGAAGGAGACCCCATGACGCTGTCCGGCCAGAGCGATTGGAAGAGCAAGCGCGAAGCCGCCCGCGACGCGCGAGCGGAACGCGAGGCGCGCACGGCCGCGAAGCGTCCCTGGCAGTTCCCGCTCATTGTCGGACTCGCCGTCACCCTCGTCGTGGCCGCGATCGTCTGGTACACGTTCCTCTGACCGATCTCGTCACGTTCCTGGCGCGGCCGGCCACCGAGGTCGCGCCGCTCCTTCTCGGCGCCGTGTTGCACGGCCGCGGCGTCAGCGTGCGCCTGACCGAGGCCGAGGCGTACCTGGGGGAGCAGGATCCCGGGTCGCACGCCTTCCGCGGCCGCACGCGCCGCACCGCGGTCATGTTCGGCCCGGCTGGTCACCTCTACGTGTACTTCACCTACGGCATGCAC
>CAZCEE010000515.1:0-1551 GCA_964497165.1 uncultured Schumannella sp.
AAGGACGCAGGGAGCGTCGATAGCGGTTGCGGGAATTAGCCCTTCTCTGTAGAAGCTCCGTCCGACCGACCCACTAAGATTTGGCTTAGACAAACGGAAAGCGAGCGCGCCACCGGCAGCAACCGATGACGCGCTCTTGACAACAAGGAGCGACAGATGCCCCCCGTTGACCGCCTCAAGCCTATCCGCGCCGCATCCTCGGAATCTGGCTATTCCCTGGTCGAGTTCATGCGGGAGTACCCCGATGACGTGACCTGTCTTGAATGGCTTTGGCGCACCCGCTTCTCTCCCGACGGCGAGACGGCGCATTGCCCGAAGTGCGATCAAGACCGGACGTTCAAGCGGTATGAGTGTGCGACTCGTCGCCAGTCGTGGACTTGCACCGGCTGCGGCCACCACGTCCATCCCACGGCGGGGACGATCTTTGAGAAGTCGTCCACTTCGCTGCACCTGTGGTTCTACGCGATGTACCTCATGGCTAGCACTCGTTGCGGGATCTCCGCGAAACAGCTTGAGCGCGAGCTTGGCGTCAAGTACCGGACGGCGTGGCGGATGTTCAACAAGATCCGCAATCAGCTCATGGCGCAGGATGACGAGCTGCTTGAGGGGCCGGTCGAGGCTGACGAGACGTACATCGGCGGGAAGCCGCGCCTCTCTGAGCGGCGTCAGGCTATGGCGGAGGGACGCGCCCCGAAGAACTACTGGATGAAGCCGCGACCGATTGTGTTCGCGGCCGTGGAGCGTGGTGGGCGCGTGCGGGCGACCATCGTCCCGAATAGTCAGGCCACGACATTGCAGGGCCAGATCCGCGAGTACGTGATGCCCGCGTCCCTCGTCTACACCGACGACTGGCGCGGCTACGCCTCGCTGAATCGCCGGGGCTTCGAGCATCGGACGATCAATCACACGGCGCGGATCTACGTCCAGGGCGACGTTCACACACAGACGATTGACGGCTTCTTCGCCATGCTTAAGAACGCGATTCGTGGCGTCCACCACGGCGTTTCCGAGACGTGGTTGCAGGGCTACCTGAACGAGTACGCGTGGCGCTACAACCGACGCGGCGACCGGAACACCATGTTCCGCGACCTTCTGGACGAGGCCGCGCCACGCGTCCCGTAAAGAGTGGCGGTCCAGGTAGCAGCCTGGACCGCCCGTCAGCAGTGAGGAGAACCACGCCGCCCCAAACGGCGCGACGTGATCTTCCCACCCAGGCCGGACGGGCAACGTCCGGCGAGGAACGCACACTGGATTTGTCGTGCCGCTTGTTGCACGCCCGTAGCAGCGGGTGCAGGCGGCGAAACCGTCAGCAAGGAGAACGAGATGATCTTCTCTATTGACCCCGCCTCGGGCGGGTACCGTGCCCGCCTCTGGTCGGGTCGCGACCTCATCTGGTGGACAGAGGTCTACACGCAAAAGGCCGGGGCGTTGAACGCGATTCGCATCGCCAAGGCGTCCTACAACGCGCCGGTCAAGGACCGCACCCTGCGGCAGACCGGCTAGGTGTAGTAACCACAGACGTGTGAGACGCGGCTGATCGGCGGTCGGCCG
>CAZCEE010000516.1:0-1538 GCA_964497165.1 uncultured Schumannella sp.
TGTTGTAGGTCAGGAGGTAGTTCGGGAAGCGCGAGCGGATCGCCTGGAAGGTGATGGCGGTGTTGGCGCCGTCGACCATCGCCCCATGCTCGAAAATGGCGGCGATGTTGCGCTGGTCGTCGAACATCAGGTTGATCGTCTGCGCCGCGCCGACCACGTCGGTGTACTTGCAGCTAAGCCAGCGTGTCTCGGCAGCGGCCGGCACGGCCCGGGAGGCCGCAGGGGGGGCTTTCGAGCGCCTGATCGCGCGGGCCCACGATTTCATGCCGAGGCGCAAGCCCGCGTACCGGCGGGTGACACCGCTGGCGTCGCGACGGGAGACGCAACGCCGGGCCGCGCTGGCGGTCCTGGCCCTGGTCACCGTGGTCGGCGGCCTCGGCCTCGGCGTGTACGCCTTCGGAGGCCAGGGCCAGCAGCGCGCCATCAGCTCGGTCAATGCCGGCCTGGCCGCGCTCGATGTCGCCAAGGCGAACCTCGCGAAGGTGTCCGGCCCTGGCGGCATCGATCTCGTCGAGGACGATCCAGAGCAGGCCCTCGACCTGCTGACCGCCGCGTACACCGAGCTCGACAACGCGGAGGCCGCGCGGGTGAGCGCCCGGGTGATCGATCCGATCCGCGCCAAGGTCGTTGCCGGTCTCGACCGGCTGTACGGCGTCGCCGAGGTCCATTCGAGCATGATGTTCACCTTCAAGCCCGCGGAAGGCAGGCCGGCCTATGACCTCAGGAGCCTCGTCCGGGGCCCGGACGGCGCCCCATACGTCATCGACGGGACCACCTCCACGGTCTATCGGATCGACCTGAAGCGCAAGCGCGCCACGGCCGTCCTGCGTGAGGGTCGCAAGTCGGGCGGCACCACGGCCGCCACGCCTCGCTTCCTGGCCGTCGGTGGCCGGGACCTGCTGATCCTCGATGCCAAGAACGTCCTCTGGCGCTGGCGGCCGTCCAACGATGCCGGCAAGGGCACGCTCAACAAGGTGAACGTCAACGGCGCGACACAGTGGGGCGACGACATCACCGCCATCGGAACCTACCTGCGGGACATCGACCGCGGCCTCG
Organism: uncultured Schumannella sp.; assembly: GCA_964497165.1. Taxonomy (GTDB): domain Bacteria; phylum Actinomycetota; class Actinomycetes; order Actinomycetales; family Microbacteriaceae; genus Pseudolysinimonas_A. The sequence goes on from CAZCEE010000516.1 coordinate 1,057, forward strand.
CCAACCTGTACGTCGTCGATCCGTCGGAGCAGCAGATCCGGGTCTATTTCGCGGCCCTCGACGGCAGCGGCTTCCCGGCCAAGGCTACCGGCTGGCTGGCGACGGCCCGCGACGTCGGTCGGATGACCGCGATGTACATCGATGGCGACATGTTCGTCGTCGAGGGCGGGGTGCTCGAGCGGTTCGCCTCGGGCAAGAGCGACGGGTGGGAGCCGAAGGGATTGCCCGACACGCTCCTGCGCGAGCAGCCCGTTGCGTCCCTGGTCGCGGGACAAGGGGATCGGCGCGAGGGCACGGTCTTCACGTACGACCGCCAGCATGCCCGGCTGATCGAGTACGAGAAGGCCAGCGGCGATTACCTCGCGCAGTACCGCCTGGCCGGCGATTTCGCGGCCTGGCAGGATCTGCGCGGCATGTACGTGTTGCCGGGGATCGAGGAAGGCCCGCCTGCGGTGTACTGGGTGTCGGCCACCGCCTTCCAT
>CAZCEE010000517.1:0-1521 GCA_964497165.1 uncultured Schumannella sp.
GGTCTTCGCCCCGGAGCACGCGAATCCCGCCGACGCCGACCGGGTCTGGGGCGCCGTTGTCGATCTTCGCGCGGCTCTCGACCTCGGATTGACCCGCCGGCAACGGGTGCGGGCTCTCGTCTCCCTGCGATCGCTCGGTGCCTATAGTGTTCGGAGTCTGTTCCGGCGCGAAGGAAGGGAACGATGAACTGCCGATTCTGCGGCGCCGCGCTTCCCGAGGGCGCGCTGTTCTGCGGCGAGTGCGGGCGTACCGTGGCTGCCGCTACGCCGGTGAAGGAGCGGCCGGTGTTGCCCGCGATCGTGTTCTCTTCCGAGCCGGACCCGGAGCCCGTCGCGCGGCCGATCGCCGTCGCCGAGAGTGAGTACACCTGCCCGCAATGCGAGGCGGCAATCGGTGACGACGACGTGTTCTGCGGTGAGTGCGGGTTCGTGCTGACTTCGTCGTATCTGTCCGCGCCGTCCGACGCCCTCGGTGACCCGCGGGACACGACAGAGATCGAGCCGCTCGCGGCGCCAGAGCCAGAGCCAGAGCCAGAGCCGGCGCCTGAACCTGCGCATGCGCCCCTCGTGGAGGTCGCTCCCGCGCCGAAGATCCTGCGGAGAGCGCCCGACCCGTTCCCGTGGGGCCAGAACCCGCGGCTGACCAGTGTCGATCTCGAGCCGACGCGCATCGTCGCCTCGACATCCGCCGAGGAGCGTTTCGTGCTGCAGTTCAGCACCGGTGAGAGCGTGACGGTGTCGGGCGCGGGACTCGTCGGGCGCAATCCGGCGTCGCAGCCCGGCGAGTTCGTCGACCAGCTCGTGACCGTCTTCGATGCCGGTAAGTCGGTCTCGAAGACGCATCTCGAGTTCGGTCAGGAGAGCGGCCGGTTCTGGGTGAGCGATCGGCACTCGACCAACGGGTCGACCGTGCGGCAGCCGGACGCCGAGCCGAAGCGCTGCGAACCGGGCCGACGGTACTTCGTCGCCCGTGGCACCCGGGTCGACATCGGCGAGCAGTTCTTCGTCGTCAGCTAGGGCGTGTCTCCCAATCCCGCACGCGCTGCGGTGCGCCCAGACCGCACGCTCGCTGCGTTGTCATCGTCGCCGATAGCGCCGCTATCGACTCCTCTTCCGCCTTGCGATCGCACGATCAGGGCACATCCTCGCCCGCGCACGGGATTGGGAGACACGCCCTAGGCGACGCGCCCAGCGTCCTCCACCGGGACTCCGAAACCCGACGATCCGCATCGAGGCGACGCGGCAGGGGATGCGCGCTCGCCACCGCCGAAGCTGTGGGGATGATCGAGCCCCCGGTCGTCCGCGTCCCCGCCCCCCTGGTCGAGCCGGAACCACAGAAGCCGGGGTTTCCCATTGTTGCGACGACGGCCCCCGTCGTCGTCGCCGGTGTGCTGTTCGCGGTGACCGGCTCACCGTTCATGCTCCTCATGGCGGTTCTCGGGCCGGTCATCGCCCTGGCGACGCTCGTCGACGGGCGTCGCCAGCGCCGCCGGGCCGCGCGGTCGGGCGCGGCACGGTTCG
>CAZCEE010000518.1:0-1509 GCA_964497165.1 uncultured Schumannella sp.
GGCGTCGGCACGGTCGCGGTGACCATCGTCGTCGTCTTCGTGGGGCTCGCGCTCGGCTCGATGGAGAGCCTGGTCGCGATCTTCTGGGTGCCGCTCGCCTCCGCGGTGCTCGCGACCGTACTCACCGCCATCTTCGGCGTCACGCCCGGCAAGTGGATGGCGCACATCAAAGTCGTTCACGTCGCCACCGGGAGGCCAACCGGCGCCTGGGCGCTGCTGCGCAGTCTCGTCATCGTCGCGCCGATCATCGTGACCGTCGTCGTTCTGCGACTGCTCGCGGAGGTCTCCACCGGGGGCTACCTGCCGTTCGACCCGCTCACGGGTGCGGCGGTCATGCCCGCCCTGCTGTGGATCGCGATGTTCGTCGTCGTCGTTGCGACACCCCAGCACCGCGGGCTCGAAGACCTCGCGGGTCGGTCGGTCGTCGTCGGGCGCTAGCTGCCGGGGCCTCGTTCAGGCGAGGGCGTTTCGCAGCCGGGTGGGGTCGACCCGCCAGATGGTGTGCACGCGACCGTCGATCAGAATGACGGGGATCTCTTCGGCGTACTCGTCGAGCAGCGCGGGGTCGTCGAGGATCGACCGCTCCTCGAACGTCACCGCGGGAAAGTCGGCGAGCACTTCGGCGACGATCGCACGCGCGTCATCGCACAGGTGGCAACTGGGCTTGCCGAGCATCAGCACGTGAGGCACCGGTCCAGGGTACGCGGGCAGCTACCCTGGGGGGATGCCCGAGGAGACCTCTCGCACCCCGAGCGACGCCGCCGCCACCTCCCCCTTGGAGAGCCCGGTCCCGAGCGACCGACCGATCATCGCGTTCTTCGACGTCGACAACACGCTCATGCGCGGCACGAGCCTCTTTCACCTCGGTCGCGAGGCTTGGGCCCGCAAGATCATCGGCTTCCGCGAGATTGCGCGCTTCGCCTGGCATCAGCGGCGCTTCATCTCGGTCGGCGAGAACCAGGAGCACCTCGACAGCGCCCGCGACCGCGCCCTCGGCCTGGTCGGTGGCCACAGTGTCGCCGACATCAACTCGCTCGCGGAGCACATCTGGGAACACCGCATCAGTAAGCGGCTGTACCCCGACACGGTGGGGCTGACGCAGGACCACATCGCGAAGGGCCACGAGGTGTGGCTCGTCTCAGCGACCCCCGTGGAAATCGGTGAGGTGATGGCGAAGCACCTCGGCCTGACCGGCGCGCTCGGCACCGTCGTCGAAGCCGTCGACGGCGTCTACACGGGGCGCCTCGTCGGCCACACCCTGCACGCGGAGCGCAAAGCGGAAGCGGCGCGCGACCTCGCCGAGAGCGCCGGGGCCCGTCTCGCCGACTGCTGGGCGTACTCCGACAGCCGCAACGACATCCCGCTGCTGGCGATGGTGGGCAACCCGGTGGTGGTGAATCCGGATGCCGCCCTCGCCCACCACGCCCAGGAGCACGGTTGGCCGATGATGCGCCTTTCCCCGCGCAGCATCCGAGACGCCCGCCGCCGCGTCCGCCGCGAGGCCCGCCG
>CAZCEE010000519.1:0-1506 GCA_964497165.1 uncultured Schumannella sp.
GACGAGATCGCGGGAGGAGGAGCCCTCGACCGTCTCGCCGTTGATGAAGAGCCCGAACTCACGGGTCGCGACCGCCATCGGGCAAGGACTGTACCGGCTCGAAGCCGCGGAGGTCAGACGGCGGAGGCCCGGCGCCGGGCCCCCGCCCCTCGCTTGAGTCAGCCCGAGCGCGGCCCCGCGTAGTCGAGTCCATGCGGCCTCCCGCCGCCGGGATACGGCAGCACGTCGGAGATCGACAACGAGCGGTGGTCGATGACGGCGGTGCCGGGCACGGCGCCCTCGAAGGCCGCGAACGTCCAGCGACCGTTCGGCGATGTCCACTGATGGCCGGCGAGCGTGCCCGGCAGCTCGAAGGTCATCGTCGCGACAAGCGCCTCCGTGTCGATCACAGCCACTCGCGCGGGAGTCGTGCGCAACCCCACGGTCAGCTGCTTGCCGTCCGCGCTGAGCTGGAGCGTGTCCGGAAGCGCGACCGGGATGTCGGCGATCGTCTCACGGCTCTCCAGATCGATCACCCGCACGGCATTGGCACTCCGCCGGGAGACGTAGGCGATCCTCTCGTCGCTCGTTACGACGAGCTCGTGCGCCTGCGGCACCGGAATGCTGAACAGGAATTCGCCAGTGCGCGCATCGACAGCGGTGAGCTCGTTCGTCACGTCGTTGGCTGCATAGAGGGTCTTGGCGTCGTTGGAGAAGGCCGCCGCATGCGTGCGCGCAAGCGGGCTCGTGCTCGCGTCCCACTCGCCGACGACTTCGTCCGTCCGCGCGTCGATCACGCCGACCTTGTTCGTCCCGAAGAGCGAGTACGCCACGTAGTTGCCCCCGGAGCTCGCGGCGAGGTGGTGGGGCCTCGCACCGGTGCCGATCCGCCCGACGATCTCGCCGGACCGGCCCTCGATCACCGCAATGGCGTTTGCAGCCTCCTCGCCCACGTAGACCTTGTCCTTCCCCACGGCGACGTCGCTCGCAAGCGCATTCAGCGTCACGCTGTGACGCATGTCGCCGGTCGCCGCGTCATAGGCGACGAGCCTCGGAATGGCTCGATTGGCAACCCATACCGTTCCCTCGAGCCCCGGACGGACCGGGCTCGAAGCGCCGGCCGCGATCGCGACAAGCGAGACAGCCGCGCCGACCACGATACAAACGCTCAGTACACCCTTCACAGCTCCTCCTTCAGATCGACGTCCAGGGAACGGGCCTCGCAGATGCGCGAGAACGGAACGTTCGCGCGCTGGAAAGTGCGTTCCACCGCCGCTCGCGAGCCGGCCTCGAACTGCACGAAGCTCGTCTCCTCCTCGCGGACGAAGACGGCGCCGAGATAGCGCACGGCTTCTCCCGACTCGGCGAGGGCGGCTGCCGCCTTCAGCAGGCGCTCTCGCTCGAGCCGCAGGTCCCGCTCGGTGTTCCCCGGAACGTATTGCTCGACGAGATAACGGTCCATGCACGGCAAGCTAGATGCTTGATCGGTAATTCACGGCCGAGGCGGTGAGTTCCGGGTAGGGACGC